>CAYRVO010000092.1:0-5927 GCA_964427565.1 uncultured Halanaerobiales bacterium
ATTATCAGGGTTGGTATGGATTTTAAAGCAAAATGTACTACCTGTGGGAGAATAATAATGTTACCCAGGCGTAAGTTTGAAAAGAATATTAAAGAAAAAATTGAAGATTAGAGGAGGTAATTATGGAGATAGGTATTGTTGGTCTCCCTAATGTCGGGAAATCTACCCTTTTTAATGCTCTAACAAAAGCCGGTGCTGGTGCTGAAAATTACCCCTTCTGTACAGTAGATCCTAATGTAGGGGTTGTGGATGTTCCTGACAAAAGGCTTAATATTCTTGAAGATATGTATCAACCCGATAAAAAGACACCTGTAACTATTAGATTTTTAGATATAGCAGGGCTTGTTAAAGGGGCCAGCAGAGGTGAAGGTCTTGGTAATCAATTTCTGGGCCATATTAGAAATGTGGATGCAATTGCCCATGTAGTACGCTGTTTTTCAGATGGTAATATTTCTCATGTGGAGGGTGATATAGATCCAGTAAGGGATATTGAGGTTATAGAGACGGAATTAATAATGGCTGATCTGGAATCTCTGCAGAAAAAGAGAGAGAAAACAAAAAGAATGACAAAAAGTGGTGAAAAAGAATATATAGAACGTCTGGATATTGTTGATGAAATGATATCTGAGTTGGAGAAAGGGAAGAAGATCCGCAATATTAATACTGATCACCGGGCAGATGAAATAATAAGCGAGCTTCAATTATTGACGGCAAAGCCAGTAATATATATAGCAAACATTGCTGAAGAAGATATTAATGAGCGAAAAAATAATATGCTAAAAAATGTTCAATCCCATGCAGCCAAAGAAGGAGCAGAAACTGTTGCCATTAGTGCTGCTATTGAAGCAGATATTGCTCAATTTGAAGAGGAAGAGGCAGAACTTTTTTTGCAGGAAATGGGACTGGAAAAATCAGGCCTGAATCGGGTTATAAAAGCCAGTTATAATTTACTGGATTTAATAACCTTTTTTACTGTAGCTGGAGGTAATGAAGTAAGAGCTTCAACGGTAAAAAAAGGATCTACGGCCTATGATGCAGCCGGTGAGATACATACAGATATGCAGCAGGGATTTATAAAATCTGAAGTTATAAATTTTAAGGATTTGTATGACAGTGGTTCAATTGCAGTAGCCCGGGAAAAGGGGCTAGTTCGCCTGGAAGGCCAGGATTATAAAGTCAAAGATGGTGATATTTGTTATTTTAAATTTAATTTGTAAACTCTATTCCTGTAGCTGTTGAAGTTTTTAACAGTTAGTGCTATAATAAACAAAGAATCGAAATCCATGCTCTGTACAAAACAGGGCCGTTTAGACCGCGTGGAGGGGGTGAAGAAAATGACAGAGATCCGCAATTATGAAACAACTTTTATTTGTAGACCTGATTTAGAAGATGAAGAACAGGAAGCAATACAGGATAAATATAAAGATATTATAACAGAAAATAATGGTGAAATTAATGATATTAATATCTGGGGTACCAGAAAGATGGCTTATGAAATCAAAGATTACAGAAAAGGTTTTTATACTATTATTAATTTTAATAGTAAACCAGATTTAGTTAAAGAGTTGGATCGTAGATTTAAAATTGATGATAATGTAATACGCCATTTAATAGTAAGAGAAGAAGAATAGCTTTAAAACCAGGGTGGTGTTAAAAATTGTTAAATCGTGTAATATTGATTGGTAGACTTGTGAGAGACCCTGAGTTAAGGTATACCAGTAGTGGTGTTCCCGTCAGTAACTTTACCCTGGCTGTTGAACGAAGTTATACAAATCAACAGGGGGAGAGGGATGTAGATTATATTAAGATTGTAACCTGGAGAAAATTGGCTGAGACCTGTGCTAACCATCTGGGTAAGGGGAGACTTGTAGCTGTAGAGGGTTCTTTACAGATCCGGAAACGGCAAAGTGAAAAAGATGGGCGTACTTATATAAACCCAGAGGTTGTTGCCAGCAATGTACGTTTCCTGGACTGGCCGGCTGATAGTCAGAAAAACAAGAATGAAAATAATGAAAATATAGATGACGTGGATATGGATTCTGATATTGATGAAGAATTTGATGTTCCATTTTAAAGGAGGGTTAATAGATTATGGGTGGAGGTAGAAATAAGTCGTGTTATTTCTGTGCTAATGATAAAAAAATTGACTATAAAGATATAAAAACTCTGAAGAGATACCTTACAGATAGGGGTAAAATTGTGCCCCGGAGAATAACAGGTAATTGTTCTAAACATCAAAGGACTATTACTCAGGCGATAAAACGGGCAAGAGCTATTGCTCTTTTACCTTATGTAGAAGAATAAATGAGTTGAAGGAGGCAGGATTAACTTATGCCTCCTTTATTTATATAATGAGGTGAGTTGTTTTGAGTGTACAAAGGGAAGAAGTAGTTGATGGTTTCAAATCCTTGCTGGCAATAATAATTATGACTGTTGTTAATTTCTTTTTTCCTGTATTAAGTATAATAATACTTGCTATTTGGCCAATTCCAGTAGTACTGGTATCCATTAAACATGGAATGAAAGTTGCCGGAATTACAATCGTTGTAGCAGCAGTTATCAATGGTTTTTTGTTTGGGCCTCTTATGGGATTAATAACTATAATTGGTTTTGGTTTTGTTGGTTTTATTATTGGTGAAAGTTTAAATGAAGAATTATCTCCTGTTAAAACACTTGTATTTACAATAATGGGAGTATTAATTTCTCAACTTTTAATTGTAGCTATATCACATTTTATATTTGATTTTAATATAAAACATTTACTGGAACAGATTATAGACCAGCTTACAAAAGCAGGGGAAATTACTAAATTTAAAGATATTTTGCAGGCCCAAATGCAGATTGTAAAAGTAGTGTTCCCGGCAATTATATTAATGTCTTCAATTTTAACAGGTATTCTAAATTATTATTTATCATTATGGTATATAAATAATAGAGGTATTAAAAAAGAAGTCTTTTTACCGGTCAAATTATGGCGCTTTCCTCGCTGGTATATTTCTGCAGGTATATTAATTTCTCTGATTTTTAAGGAGAATGTATTTTTTGTTAATGCAAACATAGTATTATTATTTCTTGTGTTTTTACAGGGCTTTGCAGTTGGGTTATATTATATAGAAAAGTCAAAAAAAGTAGTCTTTTTAAGATGGATATATATTTTTTCAATATTATTTATCCCGCCTGTGTTTATAATATTAATCCTAACAGGTCTGATTGATATGTGGTTTAATTTGAGAAAATTGGGTTAATTTTTCTATTGTAATCAAAAAATATCTATTATAAAATATAAAGGGAGGTATAGTAATGAAGGTTATATTAAAGGAAGATGTAAAAAAGCTCGGGAAAGAAGGAGATATAGTTGATGTTGCTGATGGCTATGCCCGTAATTATTTAATGCCCCGTAAGTTGGCAACCAAAGCAACCAGACAGAAAATAAAATCATTAAAAAGAGAAGAGAAACGACAGCAGAAAAAAGAACAGGAAAAGGTTGAAGAGGCAGAAAAGACTACTGAAAAAATAGAAGACAGGATATTTGAATTTTCAGTAAAGGCTGGTGAAGAAGGCCGATTATTTGGATCTGTAACCAGTAAAGATATTGCTGAGAAAGTAAATGATGCTGGTTTTGAAATAGAGAAAAAGAATATTGACCTGGAGGATAAAATAAAATCTCTAGGAACACATAAAATACCTGTTAAAATATATAAAAATGTAGTGGCCACAATTAATGTAAAGGTCGTTGAAGCATAAGGAGTTGAAAAAAATGAAATCCTTCTGGCACAGCTGGTTCAAAAAAGAGCAGGAAGATCAAAAAATAAATAGAGTAGATAGGAAAATAAAGGTTATACTTAAAAAGATTAACAAACATTTTAATGATGAACAATTAATTCTCAGGGCGGGTAAAATTGATTCCCTTGAGCTTTTAAGTTCTGATGATAATAAAGAAAAATTAACTGCTCTGGAAAGAATACTCTGTGAAGATCCTGCTATTGAAGTCGATGAAGAGACTATGCAGGAAAAGATTGATAGGCTGGAAAACCAGCTGGCTGAATTAATAGCTGAACGCAGTATTGAAAAAGATATCGAAGAACAAATAGCTGAAAAGATGAAAGAAAAGCAGAGACAGTATATGCAGGAAATTAAGAAAGAAATAGTTCAGGGAGAAAATGAACCTGTTGATGATGCCAATACTTTAAAAAGATTAGCTAAGCTGGAAAAACTTGAAGCCAGAAGCTTAAATAGATCAACTCTGGAACTGGTACGTCCCCGTAATCTTGACGAAATTGTTGGACAGGATAAAGCTTTAAAGGCACTTGTGTCAAAAGTCGCTTCACCTTATCCCCAGCATGTAATACTCTATGGACCACCTGGTGTTGGTAAGACTACAGCAGCAAGATTGGCCCTGGAAGAAGCCAAAAAAAGAAGGAATACTCCCTTCTATGATGATTCCAAATTTGTAGAGGTGGATGGTACAACATTACGCTGGGATCCACGAGAAGTAACAAATCCTTTACTGGGTTCTGTTCATGATCCTATTTATCAGGGGGCCAAGAGAAAACTCGCTGATGGAGGTGTACCAGAGCCTAAAACTGGAATGGTAACAGAAGCACATGGTGGTATATTATTTATTGATGAGATAGGAGAACTTGATCCTATGTTACAGAACAAACTTTTAAAAGTTATGGAAGATAAGCGGGTGAAGTTTGAATCCTCTTATTATGATGAAAATGATGATAATATACCTTTATATATAAAAAAATTATTTCAGGAAGGAGCACCTGCTGATTTTATTTTGATTGGTGCTACAACTCGTAGTCCACAGGAAATCAATCCAGCTTTTCGTTCCCGTTCAGCAGAAGTATTTTTTAATCCCTTAACAAGAAAAGAAATTCGCAAAATTATTATTAATGCTGTAAATAAGCTGGAAGTAAATATTGAAGATTGTATTCCCAATATAATAAGTAAATATACTACAGAAGCAAGGAAAGCAATAAATTTACTGCTTGATGCCTATAGCCTTGTTCTTTATGAAAATGAAAACAAGGAGAATAAAGATATAATTATTGGTGAAAAGTCACTTCTGGAAGCAATACAGAACCGGAGAATGACTCCCAATAATCAGGTTAAAGTCAGTGATAATTCAGAAATTGCTAAAATATATGGTCTTGGTGTTCATGGATTTCTGGGTTCTGTAATTGAGATTGAATCAGTTGCTTTTTCAGCCCGGGAAAAAGGGAAGGGCCAGCTTAGATTTAATGAAAGTGCAGGTAGTATGGCTAAAGATTCATTTTTCAATGCAGCTTCTGTAGTCAGGAAAATAACCGGTAAGAATATGAATGATTATGATCTCCATGTTAATATTGTTGGTGGAGGCAAGATTGATGGGCCTTCTGCCGGAGTAGCTATGTTACTTACTATTATAAGTGCCATTGAAAAAATCCCTTTAAAACAGGATATGGCTGTTACTGGAGAAGTTTCAATACAGGGTAAGATAAAGCCGGTAGGTGGAATAAATGAAAAAGTATATGCAGCAGAGCAGGCAGGTATTAAAGAAGTTTTAATCCCTGCAGATAATATAAATGATGTCCATGTGAATACAGAAATAAAATATACGCCTGTTTCAACAGTTAAACAGGCATTAAAAAAGATGCTTGATGATGAACAAAACAGATTTAAAATTGTTAATTAGATATCAGCAAATTTGCAAATTAATTATGAAGCCAGGTTAGTTGTAATATGTAGCATGAGATTATCGTTAAATTCTAAATTGCTATATTTTATCCGGCCTTCTCGAGGGGGGCTGGATATTTTTAATTGGGGTATATTTTCTATTTGTATAATAAATTATCAACAGTTATCTCTTATTATTCTGAGGGTTTTTTTTATATATAAATAAAAAATCAGACAAGTAATCTTGACACCATATTTTTTTT
>CAYRVO010000093.1:0-5885 GCA_964427565.1 uncultured Halanaerobiales bacterium
TGGTAAATAATAATAAAACAGGTAATATTTCCAACCTTCCTGCCAGCATACCGAATATATATGTTAATTTAATTACTGGTGAAAGTGAAGCCATTTTACTTACACTAAAATAAAAGGGACCAATATTCCCTACTGCTGAGAACATACCCGATAATGATTGTAATGCAGATAAATCAGAAAACATCACTGTAATAATAGCACCTATTAATATTAAAAACAACCAGGCAAAAAACATTGCTGCTATTCTTAATAATTCATCATTAGAAATAATTTTTTTATCAATGGTAACTGGTAATACTGCTCTCTTCGGCATATGAAATTTTTTTATTTCTCTTATGAACAATTTGTTGAGAACGGCTATCCTGATAACCTTAATTCCACCCGATGTTGAACCTACACAACCCCCGATAAGCATTAATAACAAAAATAGCTGTTTTGCTACAGCAGGAAAAAATAGAGAACTAATATTTTCAGTTCCATAACCTGTTGTAGTTATTATTGATACAACTTGAAACAAAGTCTTTCTCACTTTTGTTTCAAGGTTATCTAAAATCATAATCCCTTCTGTAAGATATATTCCAGTTAGTATTAAAATTATAACAATAATTATTATACTCCAGAAATACTTCATCTCACTATCTGTAAATATTTCTTTTATATTCCCTGTTAAAACCTTAAAATGTACTAAAAAATTTATACCTCCCAGCAACATGAAAACTATAATTATATATTCTATTAATCTATAATGTATATATCCAGCCTGCTGAAAATAGGCAATACTGCTATCATAATTAGAAAAGCCTCCTGTAGAAAGTGTTGTTAAACTGTGGATCAAGGAATCAAAAATATCTACACCAGCCAAATATAAAAGAATAATTTCCAGTACAGTAAATATAATATAGATTGCCCAGATTATTTTTATTGATTTAAATATATTTGGTACAGGTCTTGATGTATTAATCTTATGAGCTTCTGCTGTGAATAATTGCCATAATCCACCTTCTGCCCTAAATGTTATGAAGAGAAAAAATGTCAGTATACCCAGTCCTCCCAACCACTGAATAAAACTGCGCCAAAATATTATAGATTGGGGTATTTGCTGTAAATTTTGAAATACTGTTATACCTGTAGTAGTAAAGCCACTTACTGCTTCAAAAAATGAATCTATAAAACTTTTTTCCAGTGCAATTTGAAAAGGAAGTCCACCAATTAATGAAAATAATAACCATCCCAGACCACAGATAATCATTCCAGTAGAAAGAGACATCTTCATCTTGTTTATTTTAATCCTTGTCAAAAATATTCCTGGTATAAAAGATAGTAATATTGGTATATAATAAGAACTTTGTACAATTTTTTCTTCTTTAAAAATAAAACTTAATATAAGTGGTATAATTAATAAAAAACCCATAATAATTAATATAGATCCCAGTAGATAAAATATTGTTTTTAACTTTTTGCTTATTATCATATCTTGAAATCCCCCAGTAAAATATGTTTTCTTATTACCGTTATTGCAGGAAATCCAATATAATTATAGAAATATATATAAAGTCTTATCTTAATTTGTTTATATTTAAGATCATTTCATAAATAAATTCAAACAGGGTGTTTATTATGCATAGTAACTTAAATTACTTACAGGCCATTGAAAGTTTCAAAAAACATTTGCAGGTTGAAAAAGGATATTCCCCTCTGACAATAAAAGAATATGCAGGGGATTTAATGTTATTTTATAATTTTTTACTGGAAGAAATCAAGTTTAATAAACATTTTAATATTGAAAAAATAACTAAATTTGAAGTTTCCGAATTCCTGGCTAATATTATCCTTGTTAATGAAAATTCACCTGTAACACGTAATAGAAAATTATATTCTCTGCGTGCTTTTTTTAAATATCTTGTTCAGTATGAATATATTGAAGAAAATCCAACCGACAATATCGAAGCCAGCAGAACTGAAAAGAAAGCTGAACCTATATATTTAAAACTTAATGATGCTCAAAAGTATATTGAGTCTATTTTAAAATATAATAGTATAAATAAAAATAGAGACCTGGCAATTGTTAAAATCTTTCTATATGCAGGTCTGAGAATTTCTGAACTTGTAAATCTTGATTTAGAAGATATTGATTTTAAAGATAAATCCATAAAATTTTATGGTAAGGGAAATAAAGAAAGATATGTACCTTTACACGATGATATAATTTTAGCTGTTAAACAATATATTCCGGAAAGAAATTCTATAAATCCTGCCAACGAAGATGCTAAAAAAGCCCTATTTTTATCACGTAGGGGTAACAGAATAAGTGTACGTTCAATTCAGCTTTTTGTAAAAAAATATGCAAAACTGGCAGGGGTGAAAAATGCAGAAAAAATCACCCCCCATAAGTTAAGACATACTTTTGCTTCACTATTATACTTAAAAACAAAAGATTTAAAGGTTTTACAGGATCTTCTTGGTCATACCGATATTTCTACAACGCAAATTTATACACATACAGACACAGAACAAAGAAAAGATGCCATTTCACAATTTCCTGATTTATAATCAGGCAAAAGGCATTGAATCCATATATTTTTGTGTAAAATCCTGTCTTTTTGATAATTCTATATAGCTTACATTCTTAATTATTTCATCAGTAATTTTTATTGCCTTTCTGTTTAATAAACATATTTTTGCACCTGTACCTGCTGCATTACCAATCTGAATTATTTTATCTTCCAATTCCCGGGGAATTAAATTTATTGTACAGGCACTATGAGAATTAATATAATTTCCAAATCCACCGGCTATAAATACATTATCAATATCTTCAGATGTTACATTACTTTCTTTTTTTAATATTTCTATTCCAGCCTGGATTGCTCCTTTAGCTAACTGTACTTTTCTTATGTCTTTTTGTGTTAAATAAATGTCATTACCTGTCTTTGTTTCCTTACCTCCTACAACTCTAAAGGCTTTAAAATCTTTATATGTTGATAAATATTCACGATAATTTTCATCTACTTTTTCCTCATCTACAAAACCACCCTGCTTATCTATTATACCATTTCTAAATAGTTCAGCTATAATATCTACAAGGCCTGATCCACAGATTCCAGCGGCTTTTTTATTGGCAATTGTTTTATAATCTATTTTTTTATCCAATTTGAACTTACTGACAGCACCCGGTATACCAGCCATACCAAAGCTTATATTTGCACCTTCAAATGCTGGACCTGCTGCAGTAGAGCATGTATAAATCTTTTCACCTTTTGTTAAAACAATTTCTCCATTAGTTCCAATATCTATAAGTAAATTTATTTTATCAGTTAGATATTCATTTATTGTTAATAAATCAGCAACAATATCTGCACCAACATATCCAGAAACACAGGGTAAAAGTCTAATTGTTCCTTTTTCATTTATGTTTATTTTTAAATCATCGGGAAATATGTCTATTCTATCTGTAAAAAGTGGTATATATGGTGCTTTAGCAATTGTTTCAGCATCTACTCCCAGTAATGTATGAAGCATAATTGTATTACCTGCTATTGTCATAAAAAATATATCTTTTTTGTTAATACTATTTTTTTCTGCAAGCTTATCTATACCTTTATTTAGACTTTTTATCAATTCTAACTTTAAGTTTTCTTTACCATTATCATTTTTCTGAGCATAATTAATTCTGGAAATAACATCTGCTCCAAATTTTTTCTGAGGATTATATATAGAAAAATTATCTATTTCTTTACCTTCATGTAAATTAAACAAATATAGTACTATAGTAGTCGTACCAATATCTACTGCGATACCATATAGATTATTTTTTTTATTCCCTTTTTCAATATCTATTATTTTATTCTTCTTACTTGTAATAGTAAGTTCTTCTCCTTTATTAATTTCATCAAACTTTTTCAAAACATCATAATTTATTTTATCAACAGCTAATTTATCAAAAATCCTTTTTGTATAATCTCTTTGGTCCTTTATAGTAGGACTATCTAAAGAAATACATTGTTTATTAAATTCCTTATTTATTTCATATTTATTGTAGTTTCCTGAAGTCATAACAACAATTTCATCTTTATCTTCAATTTCAATTTCCAGGTCATCATTAATTTCTACCATACAGGCCAGTCTAATACCTTTATCTATATCTTTTTCTGTTAATAAATCTTTTTCCGCATTTGTTATTTCATGATTTCCTGAAATAAGCTTTATTCTACATTTGCCACATATCCCTTCTCCACCACAGTATGAATCAATATTGTAGTCATTTTCATTTAATAATTGCAGTAAATTTTTACCCTTTTTTGCATCAAGAATTTCTTTTTTACTATTTTTCCAGATAGTTATATTATAATCCATCTTTTCTACCTCCATTCCTATAAAAAAGATGACAGGTATTATTACTTACCTGCCATCTTTTTAATATATTATTAGTTATTTCTAATTAATTTCATAATTAAGATTCTATATCATCAATATATTTTTCCATTTCTGCAACTATTTTATCATCTAATTCTGGAGCTTCATATTCTTCCAATATTTGTTTATACATTTCATTTGCTCTTGTTGCAGTATCTGGTTGTTCTTTATCACTTCTATAACCTGCCCTGGAACTTACTATTGGCTCTTTCAGGTCACGCATATGATTGTAAGTATGCTCTTCAGCAATATAATTACCACCACTACCCACATCTAATATTACATCTTTAGCAAGTTGTTCTTCATTTACTTCCAGACCTTCAAAATAGTTTTTAACCATACTGCAAATTTCTTCATCAATAATATATTTTTCAAATGACATTGTCATATAATTTTCCAGTAATCCGGCAGAATGAAGTATAAAGTTAAAACCACTGCGTACTGCATTCATGAAATTCATCATTGATTGATATCCACTCTGAGCATCAGGTACCAGAGCATCAGTTAATGCTCCTCCTCCTCTTGAAGGTAAATTATAGTATCTACCCATCTGTGCTGTACCATTAAACATATTGGCAGTCTTTGAGCTTCCTATTGCCAGGTCCCCTGTTTTTAAATCTACTACACTTGAAGCACAACCATAAACAACAGGAGTTCCTGGATTTACTAACTGTGATAGTGTTATACCCGCTAAAATTTCTGCATTCTGTTGTGCAAGTGCACCGGCAATAGTTGTAGGAGCAGTAGTTCCTGTCATACTTAGTGAAGCAATAACCATCGGCTGACCATATTCAGCATGGACAAGTAAAGCATCAGACATTCTATCATCAATTTTTAGAGGACTGTTTGTATTTATCAGTGTAATCATTACAGGATGTTCTTTTACGAAGTCCATACCACCCATTGCAATAGCAGCCAACTCAATACTTTCTTTTGCTTTCTTTGTACCTAGAGCACTACCCATTAAACATCTATCAGTATATTTTATAGCTGCTTCCATCATTTTAACATGACGGTAATTTTCTTCTATATCACTTGGTTCTACTGTTACACCACCAACAACATCCATATTATCAAAGTAACCTATAAGTTTTGTAAATTTCACATAATCTTCATATGTTGATTTTCTCCTTTCATTCTTCTCATAATCTAATACAAAAGGAGAACCATATCCAGAAGCCAGTACTGCTTTATTACCACCAACAGTAACATTATTTTCGGGGTTCCTGGCATAAATATCAAAACTATCAGGTGCCTTTTTTACCTGTTCCATTACTAATTCTTCAGAAAGATATACCTGTTCACCTTCTACCTTTGCTCCATTTTTTGCAAATACATCTCTTGCATCTTTAGATAATATCTGAATTCCGTTTTTCTCCAGAACTTCCATTGCTGTATTATGAATCATGTCTGCAGCTTGTTCACTAAAAATATCTGTATGAGCTAAATTTCTAGTAATCATTATACCGTCT
>CAYRVO010000094.1:0-5872 GCA_964427565.1 uncultured Halanaerobiales bacterium
TTACATAAGTTTTTAACGGATTTTACTATGGATGAATTAAGGGAAGCGATATCTGCAGCCTATAACAGAAAAAAATTTCCTCCTCAGAGTATTACTCCCCTTGTTAAATTGGATGACAATACATATATTCTGGAGTTGTGGCATGGTCCAACAGGTGCTTTTAAGGATCTGGCACTACAGCTTATGCCCTATTTATTACATCAGGCTATTGAAAAGAAAGAACTGGATAGAGAAGTTGTAATTCTGGTAGCTACTTCAGGGGATACCGGTAAGGCAGCTCTGGAGGGATTTAAAGATGTAGAGGATATAAAAATTATTGTATTTTATCCCCGAAAGGGTGTAAGTAGTATTCAAAAAAGACAGATGGTTACCACAGGTGGTAAAAATACTTCTGTAGTGGCAGTAGAGGGAAATTTTGATGACTGTCAAAGTGCTGTTAAAGATATTTTTGCAGATCAGGATTTTAATACTTATATTAAGAGTGAAGGTTATCAATTTTCATCTGCTAATTCTATAAACTGGGGAAGGCTTGTTCCCCAGATAGTTTATTATTTTGCAGCCTATATAGATTTACTAAAAAAGGGAGAGATAAATGAAGGGCAAGAGATTAATGTAACTGTTCCTACAGGGAATTTTGGCAATATATTGGCCGGTTATTATGCCTATAGAATGGGACTTCCAGTTAATAAATTTATCTGTGCTTCCAATGAAAATAAGATATTGACTGATTTTTTGGAAACCGGTGTTTATGATTTGGATAGAAGTTTTAAGAAAACAATTAGTCCATCAATGGATATCCTGATATCCTCAAATCTGGAGAGATTCTTATTTATTATTAGCGGTTACAATTTTGATTTAATAAATAAATGGTATGGTGATTTAAATACTAAAGGAAGATTTAAGATTGACAGGGAGACGAAGGAAAAAATACAGCAAATTTTCAGGGGTGGATTTGCAACTGAAGAAGAATCTCGAAAAACTATCGGCCGGGTAAATAAAGAACATAACTATCTTGTTGACCCTCATACAGCTGTGGGAATTAAAGTTTATCAGGAATATAAGGATGAAGAAGATGATTTACCCACAGTTATTGATTCTACCGCCAGTCCTTATAAATTTGGCAGGGCTGTTCTGGAGTCGATCAGTGGTGAAATTAATGTAAACAATGAATTTGAGATATTACAGAAGTTAAATGAAAAAACTAAAGTAGATATTCATAGGGCCCTGAAAGATTTAGATAAAATTAAAATCAGGCATAGAAGAATAAGTGAAAAAGAAGAAATCAGGAATGAAATAACTAATATACTGCAGATTTGACAGACTTTTGTGGTCAGGAAGTTGAAGTTAATCATTAATACACCTTTACTTGAAATTAGTAACTAATTAATATATACTTTAATCAGTTAAAGTATTCATAAATGGAAAGGGAGTAATCTATGAACAATCAAGTTTTAATACTAGATTTTGGCGGTCAATATAGCCAATTGATAGCAAGAAGAGTTAGAGAATTTAATGTATATTCATATTTATTACCTTATAATACAGATATTGAAAAGATAAAGGATTTAAATCCGGCTGGAATAATATTTTCTGGGGGACCAAATAGTGTAACAGTAGATAATGCTCCGCGGGTAGCGAAGGAAATATTTAAATTGGGGATTCCCATACTGGGTATTTGTTATGGTATGCAGTTAATGGCATCAATACTGCCAGGTGGTAATGTTAAAAAAGCTAAACGTGGTGAATATGGTAAAGCAAAATTATTACTGGAAAAAGAAAATACTCTCTTTGCTGAAGTTGAAAGTGATACCCAGGTGTGGATGAGTCATGGTGATAGTGTAAAAAATTTACCGGATGGTTTTAATATATTAGCCAGGACACAAAATACGCCAGTGGCAGCAATGGCTAATTCTCAGCAAAATTTTTATGGTGTTCAATTTCATCCGGAAGTGGTCCATACTGTACAGGGTAAAAAAATACTCCATAATTTTTTATTTAAAATATCTAAAGTTAAAGCAGACTGGACAATGGCCGATTATATTAATGAGCAGCAGGAAATTATTAAAGATCAGGTAGGGAATAATAGAGTTATTTCTGGTTTATCCGGTGGAGTAGATTCTTCTGTTGCTTCTGCTATGGTACATAAGGCAATAGGTGATCAATTAACATGTATTTTTGTGGACCATGGTTTATTAAGAAAAGGTGAAGCAGAAGAAGTACGCAGGACATTTAGTGAAGAGTTTAATATACCTTTAATTTATGTAGATGCCCGTGAGCGTTTTCTGAAAAAATTAAGGGGGGTCAGTGAACCGGAGGAAAAAAGGGCTATAATAGGAAATGAGTTTATAAGGGTTTTTGAAGAAGAGGCCAGTAAACTGGAGGATGCAAAATATCTTGTACAGGGAACAATTTATTCAGATGTAATTGAGAGTGGAAATGATGAGGCAGCAACTATAAAAAGTCACCATAATGTTGGTGGTTTGCCGGAAGATATGGAATTTGAACTTGTTGAACCGTTACGTGAATTATTTAAAGATGAAGTAAGAAAAATAGGTGAAGTACTTGGATTACCGGCTGAAATTGTCTGGCGGCAGCCTTTTCCTGGACCGGGTTTAGCCATAAGAATAATAGGTTCGGTGGATAAAAAGAAATTATATACATTGCGAGAAGCTGATGCTATTATACAGGAAGAAATAAAGGAAGCCGGTTTATATCGGGATATATGGCAATCTTTTGCTGTTTTACCGGACTTGAAAAGTGTTGGTGTTATGGGTGATGAAAGAACATATGGATACCCTATTATCTTGCGGGCGGTTACCAGTGATGATGCCATGACAGCAGATTGGGCCCGTTTACCCTATGAGTTACTGGAAAAGATATCTACAAGGATAGTTAATGAAGTTACTACTATAAACAGGGTTGTATATGATATTACCTCTAAACCCCCAGCAACTATTGAATGGGAGTGATAAAATTGTCTAAGAGTATAAAAAACAAATTTACGGATCAGTTTTTTGAGGCAATACTTTTACTTGAAAGTAAAGAGGATTGTTATAAATTTTTTAAAGATATTGCTACTGTCGGTGAAATTAAAGATTTGGGACAAAGGCTTGAAGTAGCAAGAATGTTAAAAAATGGTTCAACATATGATGAAATTGTAGAAAAAACTGGGGTAAGTACAGCTACAATAAGTAGAGTAAAACGTTGTCTTGAATATGGAGCAGATGGTTATAATTTGATTTTTAAAAAAATGAATAGCTAAGAATATATTCCCCCGATTTGGAGGACAATAATATAACAAGGTAGGGGGAATATTTTTTGCAAATAGTACATGCTACTTTCAGGGCCGGTGAGGGAGAAGAGGCCGTGAAATTGCTGGATATTCTGGGAATAGATATTGAAGACTATAAGTTAATAGAATCAAAATCAGGGGATTTATTGATAATTAATCTTCTTTATGGTAACATGGATGTTCTCATTGATAACCTGACAAGTAAATTTGATTTTGAAGATGATAAAGAAAGAAGTCTGGTTATTTTTACTCCTGATACAGTGATTCCTCGTGATAAAAAGAAGTTAAAAAGCTTTTCTTATCAGGCTACTAGAGAGTCATTAATCACTTTTGCTCAAAATAATTCTCGTGTTAATGGTGAATACCTGATGCTTGTTGTTGCTTCAGCGGTAATCACGAGTCTTGGTTTGATTCTAGATAATGTTGCTGTAATTGTTGGTGGGATGGTTATTGCACCTGTATTAGGTCCTATTTTGGCTATAACAATTGGGATTGTACTTGGAAAACCGAAGTTAATAAAGCAAGGTATATCTGCTGAACTTATCGGCATAATATTTGCAATTTTAGTTGGTTTTATGTGGGGTATGATTATTCCTGATGTAGAACTCACAAATTCTCTCCAAATAAGAATGTATCCTACATTGGCTGATTTATTTATAGCTATTGCTGCTGGAGCAGCTGCTGCTTATAGTTTGATGAAGGGTCAGTTAAGAACAGGTCTTGTAGGGGTAATGGTGGCTGCATCTTTATTACCTGTAATGTGTACAATTGGTATAGGCATTTCATTTGCCAGTCAGGAAATGATTCTCGGTGCATTTTTACTTCTGGGTGGTAACTATCTTGGTTTACTTCTGGCCAATATAGTGGTATTTTATATTAAAGGTTTAAAACCACAAAATTGGTATCAATTTAAAGCCCAAAAAATGATCAAGAAGAGTTTAATTTTTATAGTTATAGCTGTTCTGTTATTAAGCATACCGCTTAGTTTTATGACTGTTTTTCAATTTTTCAGGGAAAAACCTGTAGAAATAATTAAAGAAACCGTCAAAGAAAACTTAGTTATAAACTGGGATTATCATATAGAAAATGTAGAAATCAAGGGCAATTTAATAAATATATATATGTATGCTGAACAAAAAGTAGATAAAAATAAATTATATAGTATCAAAGAACAATTACAGGCGAAACTTAAAAAAGAATACAATATTAACTTCAAGGTTATACCTATAGATGAATATAATATTTAAAAATACATGAGGGGGGATTTTTATCAGTCCTATTTCACTTTTTATAGTATCCATATTACCGGGTATTTTATGGGTATGGTATTTCTATAAAAAAGACATATATGATCCTGAACCAAAACGTCTTATTATTAGAGATTTTCTTTGGGGTATGTTTATTGTTTTTCCCGTTAGCCTTTTGGAAAGCCCATTTAGTAATTTTTTAAAACCAGATGCCCCTTTAATTACTTTATTTATAGCTATGATCCTGGTAGTGGGTTTGTTTGAAGAAGGAGCTAAATCTTTACTTGTTTATTCTTTTCATTATCAACACCCTGAATTTAATGAATCCCTGGACGGAATTATTTATGGAGTAACAGTAGGTCTGGGTTTTGCTGCATTTGAAAATGTATTTTATACCATTCTCTATGGTTATAAAGTAGGACTTGTTAGAGCAGTTGTTACCAGCCTTATCCATGCTTCTTTCACAGGTATTTTTGGTTATTTTCTGGGTCAGGCTAAAATGAATGATAATAAAGGTTTAATTATAAGTGGATTTATTTTGGTGACAATATTTCATGGATTATATGATTTTCTTTTGATCAGTAATATAATCGGACTGTTTTCTACCGTATTGATAGTTATAATATTACAGATTATTATAGCCCGTTTAATAAAAATTACGTTGAAGGAATCTCCTTTCAGATAAATAAAACAAGAAAGATGGAGGAATCAAGAATGGTCAAAGATAAGTATGATGTAATTGTTGTTGGTGCTGGTCCTACTGGTATATTTACTGTAATAGAGTTATTAAAAAAGAAATCAGATTTAGATATTCTTATACTTGATAAAGGTACTAATTTAAGTAATAGGGTATGTCCTATGAAAGAAAATCCAGGAACAGGGTGTGCAAATTGTGATAGTTGTGCTATAGTTTCCGGCTGGGGAGGAGCCGGGGCCTTCAGTGATGGTAAATTGACATTATCCCCTGCAATTGGTGGTAATTTAAAGCAATATATAGGTATTGAAAGATTAAAAGAAATGATAAGTTATGCTGATGATCTCTATCTTGAATTTGGGGCTCCCGATAGAATTTTTGGTGTTGATGATGATAAACTAGTAGAAATCAAGGAAAAAGCAATTAAAGCTAATTTAAAATTTATTCCTGCCAAATTAAGGCATCTGGGTACCGGCTATAGTCAAATAGTACTCCAGAATATGCAGGATTATATAAAAAATCAGGGAGTAGATATTAAATTTGGTGTCCGTGTTAAAAAATTTCTTATAGAAGAAGATACTATTTACGGGATAAAGACGGATGATAATCAGGTTATTGAAAGTAGATATCTAATTGCAG
>CAYRVO010000095.1:0-5859 GCA_964427565.1 uncultured Halanaerobiales bacterium
AAAGGATTAGGGTAATTTATTAATTGTTTTTCTTCAATACTAGGTATAAATGAATTGTTTTTTTCTTTTATAATAGCATAAGTACCCGATTCTTTAATAGTTAAATTCTTTTTTCCTTTATCTACAATCTTCCAATCTTTATTCTTATACTTAAGTAAAAGACCTTTTGTATTATATGGGTTAGTAACTTTCAAAAGTATTTCTCCTGTAGTTGATAAATGAAATATTTTATGTTGACTTTTTAAAATATTCTTCTTTTCATCTTCTAATTTTAGTTTATACAATAATACTTTTTCAAACATTTTACAAACCGAATTAAACTCCAAATTCCCATAATAAAATTTATTAACTTTACTCAAATCTACAGATTTTAATCTTAAAACTTCTAACAAAATATCATTATACAATATTTTTATTTCATAATTTTTATTTTCATCAAATTTAAATTGGTTAAACTCATAATCACTTTCAAAATAATTGCCACCTGAATCAATAGAATGCATACCATATTTACCTGGTTCTCCGCCAATAATAATTGATAAATTATTCTCATCATATATTTCTTGAGAACTTAATAATATTTTTACATTTCCATCAAATATATCAGAGGGAATAATTGATGCATAAGTATCTTTATAATTTTCATCTAAACGCGAAGTATGTTTCGAATTTTGCTTGAATACAGGCCAACAGGAATTTGAAACACCTTTTGATTCAGTGTGTATTGAATATAAAACTCCATCTTCATCAGTTATTATAAATCCTCCAAAATAAATTTTACCATTAGAATCTATCACAGGAGGACAAGTAAAGCTAGTTTTCTCTTCTGTTTGATACTCCCATTTTTTAGTTCCATCAGGATTTATTGCATATATCTTTCTATATTCTGTTCCAAAATACACTATTCCATTTGATCCTATAACTGGAGAAGCAATAATTGGATAACCAGCATCAAAATCCCACTTTTTTGTTCCATCGGGATTTATCGCATATAATAGATCATTATCCGAACCTACATAAATTGTTCCATCTAAACCAATTACAGGAGAAGTTCCTTCTTTAATCTGAAAATCCCATTTTTTAGTTCCATCAGGATTTATCGCATATAGATTATCATCTTTAGATGTAACATATATAGTTCCATCTTGCCCAACAGCTGGGGTCGTTACGATATCATAATCCGTTTCAAACTTCCACTTTTCATTACCATCTGGATAAATTGCATGTAAATAATCATCTTTAGAACCTATATAAATAGTACCATCTTTTCCTATTGCAGGTGATGAAGCACGAAATTCATATCCAGCTTTATATGTCCATTTTAAAGTCCCATCCGGATTTATCGCATATAACTTATCATCTCTATCTCCTATATATATTGTACCATCCGATCCTAATGCTGGTGATGATTCTATAGGCCCTGAAGTATCAAATTCCCATTTTTTAGTTCCATCAGGATTTATAGCAGATAATTTATATGATCCACCAATATAGACTGTTCCTTCTGAGCTTAATACAGGGGAACAATCGACCATTTTATCCCTTCTAAAAGACCATTCAATTGTACCATTTTTTGTTACCGATAGCAATTTATATGCATTAGCAATATAAATATTTCCATTCGGATCTACTGCTGGAGATGAACCCCTAAAATTAAAAAATGTTTCAGTTTTCCAGTTTAATTGGCCACTATTATCTACTTGAATACTAAAATTTGAACTACTAATATCATATAGATTACCATCATCAACAGAACTAATTTTTAATTTATAATTATTACTGTTTTCAATTTCATTAGAAATTTGCCATTCATAGATGCCATCACTCTCAGTAGAATTAACTATATTTTTATAAAATTTATCATCTTTATATAGATCGATTTTTACATTCTCTTTTATACTATCAGTCCACTTAATGTTATATATATTATTAACTTCTAATACTTCATTTTCTTTTGGGCTAATTAATCCTATAATACATGAATTCGCAGTATGTTTAGAATTTTTAGCATACATGGGCCAATTACTTTTATTCAATCCATTCGAATTAGATCTAATAGCATATAATTTTGACTCTAAAGAACCAACATAAATTGTTCCATTAGAATTAATTGCAGGGGATGATCTAATACTACCTTCCAGACCAACCTTCCATTTTTGAGATCCATTAGAATCTATTGCATAAAAATTTCCAAAAGTGCTTCCAACATAAATAGTACCATCTGATCCTATTAATGGAGTTGAATAATTATCATATCCCATTTCAAAAAACCAATTTTGTTTTCCACTATTATCAATAGAATATAATCCATCATAGCAATTTATAATAATATCTCCATTACCAGAAAATACTGGAGAAGATTTAATACTATAAGATTGCAAATTATTTTGCCATTTAATTGTTCCATTTTTATTTATTGCATAAAGAATACCATTGCCTGAACCAATATAAATAGTTCCATTATTCCCAATTATTGGAGAGGAATGAATATAATCTCCTATATCTAAATCCCATTTTTTTGTTCCATTTATATTTATTGCTAATATTTTTCCAGTAGCAGTTCCAAAATAAATTGTACCATTTTCCCCTATAATTAAAGAAGTTGTTATATGTGCTCCTCCCATATCATAGCACCACTTCTTTGTTCCATCAGGATTAATTGCATATAAATCCCTATAACCAGTATAAATAGTATTATCTAAACCTATAGCTGGGGTACCACCTACCTCAAGCTTCCATTTTTTAGTTCCATCAGGATTTATTGCATATGATCCAGCATAGATAGTACCATTATTACCTATAACTGGTGTGCCACTTGCATCAAATTCCCATTTTTTAGTGCCATCTGGATTAATTGCATATAGTTTATTATCATCAGAACCAACATAAATTATACCATTGGAATCAATCACAGGAGATGATCTAATAGAATCCCCTGTTAGAAATTCCCATTCTATATCACCAGCTGCTGCACTCATATAAAAAATAAAAGAAAACAATATAATTATTAATACAAATATTTTTTTTAATATCATATTATTACCTCACTAAATTTGTTTTATTTAAATCAGATAAAAATTCTTTTAAATTTAAATTTTTTTTATTATCTAAAAATTCTTTTATTTTCTTAGCTTTTGTATTATCTGAATCTAATTCTAAAGATTTTTTTACCTGCCCCCAGGCTGTATTGGAATTGACTTCATCATTTACTGATCCAAAATTTTGATACATCAAATAAATTTCTGCCAGCAAATTGTGGATATTAACAGAATTTATTGAGGGATCATATTTGTGCTGCCAACCATCATTTTTATTAGTTTTGTTTTGTTCTAAAAAGATTATTATGGAATTCGATTCTAAAGCTGTTTTATTATTCGACAAAACATAACACCCTGCCAAACCAATATTATTCATTAATAGAAATTCATGATCTTCAAATTCTAAATTTATAACTATTTCAAAATTATTTTTTGCGTTAATTAAATCATTTTTTCTTATGTAAGTCCAACCAAGGCCAACATATGCTCGATAAGAACTATTATTTTCATCAAGATAATCATTAAAAGAATTTATTGCTTCAGTATAATTCTCACTTTGATAATAATACCATCCCCACTCTAAATCATTCTGGGGTTCAGTACTCCCCGTACTTGAACCACCACAAGAAACTAACAAAAAAATAATCATAATACATATAAAATTTCTAATAATATTTTTATCTTTCATAAAAACCTTTCTTTTTTTTAAAAAAAAGGGTGGGAGAAACTTCTCCACCCTTTTATCCTAAATATAAAATTATTACTAAAAATAATAACTCAACTGAAGTCCAAAATAAATAGGAATAACATCATAAGTATCTTCAAATTCCATACCACCAGATTCGATAGTGGTAGTAGTTTCACCCATTTGATATCCTAATTCCAAGGCAAGTCCTAATTTGTTCCAGTATAACTTTTCATAACCCAATCCTGCCATCATAGCGGGTAATTCATATTCTACAGATACTGTGTCATAATATGTATCTATTTCTTCATCCATTTTTAAATATTTTCCCCCTGCTAATAAATACCAACGTACCGTTTTCCCAGTGTGAATAGCATACATTAGTCTAAAATCTCCACCAAAATCTGTAAGGTCCCAACTTGTCAAACCTTGAACACCAAAACCAAATTAAGATGAACCCCATGATCTTACTGAAAAACCCATAAAATCAAGTGATGGGTTAACTCCAAAACCCCACATTGCATTTGAACTACTTTTACTCTGAGCATAAATATTACTCCCAAAACCACCCACTAAAGACAACAAAATTAAACAAACCAATAAGAATTTAAACTTTTTCATTTTACCTCCTTTCAAAGTAAAATACTAGTTCCACAAAGATTTTTTATTTTCTGCTAATGGCAGTGTTTTAAATGATTCATTAATATTTTTAGTCATTTCAGGTCTCAATTCATGATCAAGAACCCAACCTTTAATCATTTTTTCAACATTTTGTTCGATAAAATCTTCTCCAATATCCTGTACTATTTGTCCTGGATTTAAAACAGCTCCAGCTGCAGTTTCCAAGAACGATTTACCACCCGATATTTCTTCTCCATCTTGCCATAAAAGCTCATTTCCTTTATACAATTTAAAATCTGATTTGATTTTTCTTTTTGAAGACACTCCAATATTACTATATTCACATTCTAATAATTTTACATAAATCAACCCATCTACATTTAGTATTGAACATAGCTCCTGTCTTTCAACACTAGATAACTGTCCACCCTGTGTTATACCTTCTTCATTTAAAAGCCTATCTATCTTATCTAATTTAATGACATCAATTGCTTTTCTTCTTATAAAATATAGATAAGTAAGTTTCCTAAAAACTTCTGCTCCCTCTACATCGTTTGTTTTATTTATTGCTGGTAAAATTGCTAATTTTTCAGGTTTTAATTCGTCGAAATCTTTAACAATAAACTTAGCTTTCGCTCCACATGAAATTAAAAAGAAAATTAAGACAAAAAAAACAATAACCTTTTTTAACATTTCCCTCCCCCTTTCCTCTGATTAAATATATTAATTATATATTTATAGTTTTATAATAACTAATTTTTTCGTTTTGTCAATAAAATATTTATATTTAATGTTTATACGTATTTTTGTATTTATGAAGTATTATAACACCTACATTATCAAATACACCAAACTGCTAATTCCTAATATTTTTAAAATAATATTTCTTATTTATATAATTATTAGTTTAAACTTGAAATTTCAAATATTTTAATATCTCTGGTTTCTTAAAATTTAATAAATTCATTGAATCATTAAAATTTATATTGTAATTCTTCTAAAAAATTATTTAAAATATATTAATGCCTTTTTTAAAAAGCATTATGAATATAATTAATATTAAAAATGGAAAGTATTTCTATTTTTATATATTTATTAAAGATTTTAAATTTATTTAAAATCAAATCTATTTTTATATAATTGGGTTACTTCTATAGGAAACTTAAAGATCTGCGTTAAAAATGAAATGGAATTTCATTTTTATCCGCGTCACAGCACTAACTTATAATGTAAAGTAAGTGCTGGACTGGGTCTAATATTTTTTTAAGAGTGTTTTAAATTTATTATTTTTACTGATAACTTCATCCATGATATTTTTTAAGTATTATTTATATTAATATCTGTTAAAAGTACAAACTACTCTGAAACATACCGAACATGTAACGCGTAACGAGAACTTTTCACAGAATTCAAATTACTAACCCCAGACAACTTGGGATTGCTTTCATTTAATCTACCACCACTAAAAAATTGCTATTTTTGCATAAACTTCTTCTAAATTTTTTACTAATAGTG
>CAYRVO010000096.1:0-5857 GCA_964427565.1 uncultured Halanaerobiales bacterium
AAACATATGTTGTAAAGCCAAAATAACTCTTTTTGAATTATTAATGCCATCATTATCTAATTTATTGAGGTTCTCTTTTGTCTGGGTTATAAAATTCATTTTTTTATAATACCTCCTGAATTTAAAGTAAAAACAAAATGGCCTTCGACTATCTTTAACGACAAATATATTTTCCTATACAATAAAAAAACCTTTTTACCAGTCCGCTGATAAAAAGGTGTTTACAACCCTTATCAGCCTCACGGGACTAATTTTAAGGGCTACTATTTTCTTTTTGTTCCATTAATAAAATTCTTTCACTACCATCCGTTTCCTGCAAATTAACATTAACAACTTCCTTATTTGAAGTAGGAAGATTCTTACCAACAAAATCAGGCCTTATCGGTAACTCCCGATGCCCTCTATCCACAAGAACTGCCAGTTGTATTCTATCCGGTCGCCCCAAATCAACCAGTGCATCCAGTGCTGCCCTTACTGTTCGTCCTGTATAGATAACATCATCTACAAGAATAACCTTCTTGCCAGTAATATCAAAGGGGATCTCTGTTTTATGAACAATGGGCTGATGAGCCACCTGGGATAAATCATCACGATAAAGAGTAATATCAAGTATTCCTACAGGTAATTCTACTCCCTCAATTTCACTAATATTTTCCTTTAACCTTTTGGCCAGCGGTACACCCCTTGTCCGAATTCCAATAATCACAAGTTCATCTGTACCTTTATTTTTCTCAACAATTTCATGTGAAATCCTTGTCAGGGCCCTTCTTATACCATCTTTATCAATTATCTCCGTCTTAACTTTCATATCCTTTGCCATTTTTAACCCCCCTTTCATTAAAAAAACCTTCTCACATCCAGTAAGAAGGTTGCACAAACACAGGGAACTTAAAGTCTCGTTCCTTTTCTAATCTCACTGGATTAGCTTAAAAGGACTATATTCATTTTGTTATACTATATCAGACAGAATTATTAAAGTCAAGAAATTTTGTGGGTTTTTCTAGATTCTTTTACATTTTTGTAGCTATCAATATAATATAGTTTTTATTCACATCTATAACTACTGGTTAATATAATTTACTATATTATACTATATATTTTACTTTTGTGTAATCTTATATTTGTGATCATATATAATCAATTCCTCCTGTTGTCATAAAAACAGGGCTACCTCAAGTTTCATATAACTTAACAAAAATTTTAAAAAATAAAGGAGGTTATAAAATGGAAAACAAACAGCAAAATAAAACTCCCCGTGTATGTTTACCACAAATAGGGGCTCCGGCTCCTGAATTTACAACCCTTACTACCTTTGGTAAACGTTCACTTTCTGATTATCAGGGGAGTTGGCTGGTATTTTTCTCCCATCCTGGGGATTTTACTCCTGTCTGTACAACCGAATTTATAGCATTTGCCCGAGCATATCCTGAATTTCAGTCCAGAAACACCGAATTACTGGGGTTAAGTATAGATAGCAACCCTTCACATCTTGCCTGGGTGTATAATATTTATCAAAATACAGGTGCAGAAATACCTTTCCCCATTGTAGCAGATAGGGATGGTTCTATCGCCCGATTATATGGAATGATTTCCCGGGCAGAAAGCACAACAGCCACTGTAAGAGCAGTATTTATTATAGACCCTGAAGGTATCTTAAGAGCTATTCTCTATTATCCCCTTAAAGTAGGTAGAAATATAGATGAAATAATCAGGGTGATAGATGCCCTACAAACAGCAGATAAATATAATGTTGCCACACCTGCCAACTGGGAACCCGGTGATCCGGTAATTGTTGCCCCACCTACCAGCTATAAAGAACTAATGAAGAGAGTAAACGATCCTCGCTATGACTGTACCAGCTGGTATTTATGTTATAGAGAAGTTCACTGAATAAAATTACATCTCTAATTTAAAGGTTTAAATGTAATTAAAGGCCTGAAAAATCAGGCCTTCTTCTTATGTTCACTTATAAAATTTTTAAAATCTGCTGGTAATTTAGCAGTAAACTCACTCCATTCACCTGAACCCGGGTGATATAAGCCCAGTTTAGAGGCATGTAGAAGTTGTCTTTTTACTCTCGGACTAGCTTTGCTATCCCCATATTTTCTGTCACCAACTATAGGATATCCTATATGAGAAAAATGAACCCTTATTTGATGTGTTCTACCAGTTTTAAGTTCTATTTCAAGTAAAGTATAATCCCCCAAAAATTCTTTAACAGTAAAAAGGGTTACCGCTTTTTTGCTATTTTTTTTAGTCACAGCCATTTTAGTCCTGTTCTCCGGGTTTCTACCTATCGGTGCATCTATTTTCCCCTTTTTATATGATAATTTTCCTTTTACCAGCGCACGATATATTTTTTTAACCTTTCTCTCTTTAAATTGATTAACCAGTTTCCGATGACTTTTATCATTTTTAGCTACAACCAATGCTCCAGAGGTATCTTTATCCAACCTGTGAACAATACCCGGTCTCTTAACTCCCCCTATACCAGAAAGATTATCTACATAAGCAAGCAAACCATTAACCAATGTACTTTTATTATTACCAGGTACGGGGTGCACTATAACACCTGCTTTTTTATTTAATACAATAATATCTTCATCTTCATAAATAATATTAAGATCCATATCACAGTGTGCTATTTCAGGCTCCTCTGGTGGTGGTATACTTAATATCACCCTATCACCTGTATTTAAACTGTAACTATTTTGAACTTTCCCTCCATTAACTATAACTTTTTTATTAACAATTAATTTCTGTAAATATGTACGTGATAAATCATCATTTTTATGGGCCAGAAATTTATCCAGCCTCATTCCTTTATTTTTCTCTAATATAGTAAATGTTCTCTTTTCCATATTTATTACAGTAGTTCCTCCCCCTGTAAAAACAAAAGTACTATTATACCGGCCCCAATTACTACTGATGAATCTGCCAGATTAAAAACAGGCCAGATACGAAAATCAAGATAATCTATTACATATCCTACTCTTACTCTATCTATCAAATTACCTATTGCACCTCCCAGAATTAAGGCTGCAGCTATTTTAAACCAAAAATGCTTTTTATCACCAATATTTATATAAATCAGCATCAAAATTATAACTACAAAGGAAGTAATAATAAAAAATAGGTTTTGATTCTGAAAGATTCCGAAAGCAGCACCAGTATTTTTAACATAAGTTAGATGAAATATATTCTTAATTATCGGCATAGATTGCCCATAGATAAATCTGTTGCTAATAAACATTTTAATTATCTGATCACAGACAACAATAAATATACAAATTATATATAGCATGACATACCCCTAAATTATCATATCATATTAGTTATATTTATACAATTTGTCTACGACCGGATTTTAAGCTTTAACACACTCGATGTGCTAATACTGGCCCGACTTTGTATTTTTGAATGAAGAGGCAGTGCTATTCATCCTGACTGGTATTAGATGTTCCATATTTAGCAACATCTTCCCAGGTATTTTCACCTTCATTGACAACATTATTACCATAGTTTGCAAAAGAAGAATTAAGTGATTCCTCTTCTACAGGTCTTTTGCGGATACTTTCTGCTTCTTCTTCGTCTTCCCCACATTCTTTACAAAACCAGGTATAGGGTATAGCATTTAATCTTTCTTCACTTATTTCCTTACCACATTTTTGGCAGATACCATAATTATCTTCTGCCAGTAGTTGCAAAGATTTATCTACTTTTTTTAAAGTCTGTACAGAATTATCTCTTAAACCTAAGTCCTTTTCACGTTCATAGGTATTTGATGCCTGATCAGCAGGATGATTATCATAACTGGATAGTTCTCCAGTAGAATCTTTCATACTGCTAAATTCTTCATCTGATAAATTTTTAATTTCATAAAGTAAATCTTTTTTTTCTTTGAGTAATAATTTTCTGAAATATTGCTTTTTTTCTTCTTTCATTTTTTTCTTCCTCTCTAATATATTTTTAAAAACTGAAGTATAAAAAACAAATTAAGTAAATTTGATTATAGGTATGTCTGTACTATTTTTATAATCCGGGCAATAAACTCACCAATCAAAGGTAAATTTAATTGCCCAACCCGGAAGAGAAATATCAAAAATATAGCCCCCAGAACAGTTGCCCCCACAGCTATACCCAGTCCTCTGGCCAAACCAGCAATAAAATTAACCATTATCATCCTCCGGGGGGATTTGATCATCTCTTTATATTCTGCTATTGTAATACCATTAATATGATCAGATATTTTATCTAGTTTTTCCAGAACTTTTTGATCGATATCATCCCTTTGTTTATTATCCATTAATTTGGTTTCACCCTTTTATATTATGACCTGAAAAATATACCTTTATTCCGTTTTATGTTTGTGTTATCATATTATAGTATGTTATAACATAAAAAATTTAGCTTGAACAAATTGCAAATTTTTTATTAGGAATTTTAATAAATGAGCTCAAAATTAAACTATATACATAAGTATTAAAGGGAGATTTTTATGATAAGTTTTATAACCGAAAAAAGAAAAATAAGGATAGAAGAAATACTCATACTTGCCTTACCGGCAATAATCGAAATGGGCCTTAATACAATGCTTAATCTTGCTGATACACTAATGATCAGCAGAATAATAGGGAAAGAAGGACTCTCAGCAGCTGGTTTTGCAAATCAAATTATATTTACTTTTATATACATATTTTCTTCATTTAATGCAGGCGCTACAGCAATAATTGCCCGCAGTTATGGAGAAAAAAACTATCAAAAATTAAATAAAGTCATGGCCCAAAATATTAGCCTTAATCTAATAATTGGACTTATTATTTTTATATTATCTCTAACTATGGCCCGCAATATTTTAAATATCTATGATTTTTCCAAACAGGTTTTAAATCTGGGTACTACCTATCTAAGAATTATATCATTTAGTCTGCCCTTTATGTTTTTTTCCTTTGCTGTAGCAGCCGGTTTACGGGGAGCAGGTGATACAAAAACACCAATGTATATTACCGGGGCAGCTAACATATTAAATATCTTCGGTAATTATGTACTTATTACCGGTTACTCTATATTTACCGAAATGGGTATTGCCGGAGCAGCTCTTTCTACAACTATTTCCCGTGCTATTGCTACTATTTTATATTTTTGGGTTATTAGCCATGGTAAAAATAATATTAAATTAAGAATTCCCCTGATGAAATTAAGTAAAAAAATAATTCAACCCCTCTGGCGACTTAGTTATGCCGCCGGGCTTGAACAATTTTCAATGCAACTTTCATTTTTTATAAATGGAATTATAATTTCTCAGTTAAATACAACGTCTGAAGCCGCTTACCGTATTCTAATAAACATTGAAGCAATATCTTATATGCCAGCAATTGGTATGTCTATTGCTACAGCAACACTGGTCGGTAAATATATAGGTGAAAAAAATCCTGGAGAATCCTTAAAAACCGGTTTTACAGCTGCCGGTATGGGAATTATATGGGGTATATTAATTGGCATTATATTTTTCACAGTTCCTGTATCCATTATTAAAATTTTTACCACAGATCCAGGAGTTATAGCCAGTTCAGTCCATACACTCCATATTGCCGGTATAAATCAGGCACCTCTGGCTTTTTTAATAATATTATGTGGTGCACTACGAGGATCAGGTGATACAAAAGGAGTTATGGTCATAACAGCCATGAGATTATGGCTAATGTTTATACCCCTTTCGTATTATTTTACAATTATACTTGCTAAAGGGGTTGCCGGTACATGGTATGCTGAATTAATTTGTTTTATAACCTTTTCTATTATTGCTTAAGATCGGAAGAGCACACGTCTGAACTCCAGTCACTCCGGAGAATCTCGT
>CAYRVO010000097.1:0-5840 GCA_964427565.1 uncultured Halanaerobiales bacterium
AAAAGGTGTTGCTGGAAAAAGGAAAAGCAGTTTACAGGCTTGATGGTGATAATGTACGTCATGGACTTAATAGTGATCTGGGTTTCAGTCCTGAAGATAGGAAGGAAAATATAAGGAGAATAGCAGAAGTTGCAGCTCTGTTTAAAGATGCCGGTCTTATTGTACTTGCTTCTTTTATATCTCCTTATCGTGCTGGAAGAGAATTTGCGCGCAAACGGGCCGGAGAAGATTATTTTAAAGAAATTTATGTCCAGGCTGATGTTGAGATTTGTGCTAAAAGGGATCCGAAAGGTCTTTATAAAGAAGTCAGGCAGGGTGAAATAGATAATTTTACTGGTATTTCTGCACCCTATGAAGAACCGAAAGATCCAGATCTTGTTCTTGCTACCGGCGAACTTAGTGTTTCCCAATGTGTCAAAAAAGTTGTAAGATTAATTGTTGAAAAAAAGAGTGAGATTTAGTTAAAATAGCAGGGATTACTGAAAATAATTGTTTAATAAGGGGATTTTTGATATAATGTCTAGTAAGTAGATAGACAAAGTAGATAAAAGGGAGATGTTAGTAAAATGAAATTATCACGTAAAAGTGAATATGCCCTTCTGGCCCTTCTTTATCTGGGTAGATATAAGGGTAATCTGGTTAAAATAAATGATATTTCCAGAGAACAAGAAATACCCCGTAAGTTTCTGGAACAGATATTATTAATTCTTAAAGGTGGTGGTTATGTCAAAAGCAGGCGTGGTGTTAATGGGGGTTATAAACTGGATACAGATCCTGAGGACATAACAATTGCTGAGATAATCAGATTATTTGATGGTGCTCTGGCTGCAGTTGAGTCAGCCAGTGAAAATTTTTATGAATCAACTCCTCTGGAAAAAAGTGATCAACTGTTAAAAATCTTTAAAGATATCAGGGATTATATAGCTGATTATCTGGAAAATACAACTCTGGCTGATCTACTTGCCGATTATAATAGGGAATAGAGGTTATAGTTGAACATTATTTAAAAATGAAGTAATTAATATAGATTTAAAATTAACAGTTTTTATAGATAAGATGAGAAAGGAGGAAGAATACTTGTGTTTAATAAAGCAAAAAAGGTGATAGTTGTTGCCGGAATATCTTTGTTTTTATTAATAATCTTTATACCTCAACCACAGGGTTTGACAGTAGCTGGTAAAAGGTCACTGGCTGTTTTTGTTTTATGTCTTAGTTTGTGGGTAAGCCAGGCTATACCTCTTTCCGTGACTGCTTTACTGGGTATTGGTTTAATGCCCCTACTAAATATAATGGGTCTTGATCATACCTTTGCCCTTTTCGGTAATAAGGCAATTTTCTTTATTCTGGGTGCTTTGATTCTGGCGGCTGGACTCTATCAAACAGGACTGGGATCCCGTATAGCTTTCAGAATAATTGGGACTTTTGGTAGTAGCCCTCGCCTCTTGTTGATAGGTATTACTGTTTCAGCGGCATTTTTGTCATGTATAATGCCGGAACATGCTGTTGCTGCCCTCCTATTTCCTATTATACTGGAAATAGTTGTTAGTCTGGATCTGAAACCATTACAGAGTAATTATGGTAAATTGTTATTTTTATCTATGGCCTGGGGAGCGATTATTGGTGGTATTACTACCTATTTGGGTGGGGCCAGAAATATGCTTGCTGTTGGTTTACTTGAAGAAAATTATAATATAACGATTGGTTTTTTTGAATGGATTACTTATTCCTGGCCGATACCATTTTTGTTGTTAAGTATTTTTATCTTAATGATAATTTTTGTATTTAAAATAGATATTGAAGATATTTCTGGTGCTCATATAAAATTAGAAGAAAAAATAAAAAATGCAGGAAAAATGGATATTAAAGAGAAGAAATTAAGTATAGTGACAATCTTAGTAATTCTATGCTGGTTATTTTTATCACATAAAATACATATATCTTTAACTGCTATTTTAGGTGGGGTTTTAACCTTTATTTTTGGTGTGGTAGAATGGCAGGAAATAGAAGAGTATATAAACTGGAGTGTTATATTAATGTATGGAGGGGCAATAGTTGTTGCTTCTTCACTGGTTGAAACAGGGGTTACTACCTGGTTATCTGAGGCTATCTTTTCCAACCTGAAATTAACACCTTTTGTGTTTCTTGCTTTACTTGCTTTTTTTACTATTTTGCTTACTGAAGGTGTCAGTAATGTAGCAGCAGTTGCTATAGTTCTTCCACTTGCTTATAGTATAGGTGATGCCTATAGTATTAATCCGGTAATAATAACTCTTTCTGTAGCATTACCAGGTGGTCTAGCTTTTATGTTACCTATGGGGACACCTCCTAATGCTATTGCTTTTTCATCAGGTTATTACAGGATTAAGGATGCTGTCAGGTGGGGTTTTATATTAAATATTATTGCTTGGTTAATATATATAGTAGTAGCCCGATTTTACTGGCCACTTATTGGTCTTGAAATTTTATCATAGAGGGAGTGAGTGTTATGCAGAAAGTACTGCTTATTCTTTTCAGTTATGCAGGTATGGATAAAATAATTGCTAGATTAACTGAACTTATAGAAAAAGATGATTCTCTCTATGTAGTGGGTGTGGTACTTCAGGAAATATCACCTTCTTTTTCTACCCTTATCTCTGATATAGGTTTTCTTGGTGATAAAGTGGTAAGAGATGTTCAGAAAGCTGTTGGAGATATTTATCAGGAAAATGCCAGGATACATCTAAATGAGATTGAAGATGAATTTAAAAAGCAGGATATAAATGTAATTAAAGATGAAATAACTGATGCTGATCTGGTGAGAATTGACAGGAAAGTAAAAGAAGAAGAGGTAGACAAAATAATTATTAACTACACTAAGAATGAATATATCATTCATTCAGCTATAGATACAAAAGTACAGGACTTTTTTAATAGGAATGATATTCCTGTTGAAATTTATTATGATGGTATTAAATAAAAAGAAAATTGATAAATAAAACAGAGGCCAGGTCACATATATGAACCTGGTTTAAATAAAATTATGGAGCTTGACATTTTCCCCGCCTATTACATCAGCGGGGCTTTCTCAGCTAATATTCGGTAAAAGCTTTAATTATTTTTATAATTTTATTGATTTTTTGGGGACTTAAATTTTTTGTATGTTTGAGGAGATTTTGCAGATCTTCGCGATATGTTAATTCACAGAGGAAGTCTTTTAATTCGGGATCATCAAGGATTTTTTCTTTTAATTTATCAGCAGAAAAGCGTTCGTTGGTCTGACCCAGGAGATAATCTAATGAAACATCAAAATAACTGGCTAATTTAACAAGGATATCTTTATCAGGGGTTCTCTTACCGGTTTCGTACATACCAATTGCTCCATCACTGACACCTACAACTTCTGCAAGGTCTTTTTGATATAACTGTTTTTCTTTTCTTAGTTTTCGTAATCTGTCTTTAAATTTATCCATGAAAAGCCCTCCTGGTAAATTACATTTTACCATAAAAAACCGCTTGGATGGCTTAAATTAACAAAAGGTTAAAATAATATGCTGTAATCTGTTGACAAACAACGAATTGTTGAATATAATTATAATAAATGGTATAAAATAGTAAAAATATAAGTATACAAAAAATATTTATCGGATTATTAACTATATATAGCTAATATGGTTACCATATATTTACTCCTAAATTTGAGTTATATTAATTTAAAATTAAAGAAAAGGAATAAAAGAACTAATAGAAAAAAATTTTATTTAAGTATCGCATGATAATGTATTATGAAAGAACTTTAATTATTAAACAAAGTGGGAAGTGTAAAAAATGGAAAGAGAAAATTTATTAATGAAAATAGAAAAACTACGGCAAGAAATGTATATTATCATGAATAAAAGAAAAAAATTTACAGACCAAAAATTAATTAAGAAGAGTAATAAGATGGATAAATTATTAAATCAATATGTAAAATATATAGAGGATAGACATAATTTATAATTGATTTTTAAAAATATAGAAAATATCAGAGGAGCAGTAGCCAGGAGCCAGCAATAATTATAATAGCAGCTATTAACCGCTGCCTTATTTTTTCTTTGAAGATATATTTGCCGAGGATTACTGCTATTAGAGATGATAACATTGTTAAAGGAACTGCAACACTTACCTCAATTTTCTTAAGAGCTATTAATAAAAACATATAACTATAGACATTAATTATACCGCTTGTAGTTGAAAGAGCGGGCTTTTTTCTGAATACGGCAGGAATTTCTTTTACTTCCTTTTTGCAAAGAAGATAAATAACAAGTATTATGGTAATTGTAGAATAAATAACAAATGTATAAATTATAGAAGATACTTCTGCTGCTGCAAATTTATCAATCGTTCTTCCTACAGCTAAAAGTAATGTTGATAAAAGCATGTATAGACAGGGTTTCTCCTTAACAATTGATTTTAAAGACTGAATTAAGTTAGAACCTGGTTTTAAATAACTGCTGCCATAGAAAATAAGTAGAATACCGCTAATTTTTAGAATTGAGATTTTTTCCTGTAAAAATACAGCTGAAAGAAGGAAAAGAAAAAGGATATTAAAACTAGCGATTGGTGTAACCAGTGACACTTCGCCACTACTTAATGCTTTTACATAGAGGACAAAGGTCAGTGAATAGATAGTACTACTGATAAAAGCATAAGGTAAAAATGAAAAACTGCTGATATTTTTGCCAATAACAAATGGTAAAAGAAAAATTATACCAATACCGAAGAAGAGAACTGTTACAGCAATTGAATTGTTATCTTCTCCCACCTGTTTTACTACTATTCTTTCTAAACCCAGCAAAACTATTCTGCCAATCATAGCCAATGTGGTCATTTTATTGTATACCTCCATGCAAAAAGAAACATAAGTTAGTATTCCATATGTTAGATATTTTACTATATTGTACAGTATTTATCAAGTTGCAGGTTTTGTATAAATTGCAATATTTGCATATTATTGCTATAATATAGACAGAAGTTTTTAAGGAGGCCTGAAAAATGGATGCTAATTTCAAGGCAATTAAAAGCCCACTCCAGATGGCAGGATTTTATCTAGCCTGGATAGAAACCGCTCTTGCTGCCAGTTTCTGGCCCTTAAAAGATAATCAGTTATTATTGCAGATATTACTTTTTGCAGTAGTTGCTATTGCACTTATATTTGCGGTAACGATGGTTTTTATACTTATTCATCTTGTTCGCAAGGAACCCTACTGGTTATTTAATCCATCCGATTATGATCCCAGTGTTCAGGATGCCCTTTTTGAGCATGATCACAGTGTGAGCCTGGTTGAAAATAGTAAGTCTAACGATACTAGCAGGAAATCAGTAACTTGCAGGGGTAATTTTGATACAGCTTCCAAAAAAGAAGTAGCAGCAACTTCTGGTGGTGATCAGAATGGCAGTAGTTAAACTACAGTATTCGCTGCTCTGTGAGCATGATGAAAAAGATAGTTTTCTGGATATTATTCATGGTTTTAAACCAGGGATAAGAATAAGTTTTTATGTTATAAATAAATGGATCTGGGATGAAGAGGAAGAACAGGAATTAAAAATCCCAGAGGCAGGATATTATCAGATAACCAGTATTATTGAGGATAATAGATTGCTGGTATCATCATCATCAGAAAAATTTCGTTTAAAGCTTGCTCATACTCATCATAATAAGTTTAAGGATATAGAATTTAAAAAGGGTTCAGACTATAGGTTAAGGGTCAACTTATTTAAAGGTAATGGTCAGGAATTAGAAGGGGCCGGAATAGAATATCCTTTGTATGTCAGAAAAAATATTAACATAAATACATAATTTTTCAGGTATATAATCAGCATCC
>CAYRVO010000098.1:0-5829 GCA_964427565.1 uncultured Halanaerobiales bacterium
AATAGCATAGATACCTTCTACATTTGTTTCCATTTTATTGTTAACCTTTATACCCTTACCACCACTATTTAATTCTATACCTAATCCTTCAACATCAATACCACCAAAATTGGGTTCTCTTCCTGCTGCCATTAAAACCTTATCTCCCGATATACTGATCTCTTTATTATCTTCCATAAAATAAACACTGTAAGATCCATCCACTTCTTCTACCTTCTTCACTTCAGAACCGGTATGCATTTTGATACCCTTCTGTTTAGCAGCTTCATGCATCTCTTCTGCCAGATCAGCATTAATCTGGGGTAAAATTCTATCCAGATATTCTATAACACTTACTTCCACACCCAGAGTAGAAAATATTGAAGCAAATTCCATACCAATAATCCCGGCTCCTACAATAATCATTTTTTCGGGTAATTCCTCAAGCTCAAGTGCCTGTTTACTGTAAATGACTCCAGGCAAGTCAAGCCCTTCAATAGGTAATTCCACTACTTTTGAACCGGTAGCAATAATTATATTATCTGTTTTAATTTCAGTCTCTTCATCTCCCTTAACATAAACAGTATTCTTATCTTTTATGCGCGCTTCCCCACTGATTAGATTAACACCATGCTTTTTTAAAAGATAATCTACTCCTTTAACAAGACGCCTGACAATATTATCTTTACGACGCATAATTTTCTTCAAAGAAAATGAAACATCTTTAGCCTTACATCCATATTCTTTTGCATTCTTTAAGTCAGCAAAAACTTCGGCCGAACGCACAAGAGCTTTAGTAGGAATACATCCCCAATTTAAACAGGTGCCACCAAGATTTTCTTTTTCAATCAAATTAACCTCTGCCCCCAGCTGGGCTGCTCTTATACCTGCAACATAACCACCGGGACCTCCACCAATTATAGTTGTTTTCTGTTTATCAGCCACATAAATTCCTCCTTAAGAAATTAAATTTGTTTACTCTAGAAATTTCCACAGATATCATCCCAACAATATTCATCTACCAGTTTCATAAAAACACTAATTATTTCTTCCCTGATAGCATATATATTTTCATCTTTTAATGAACGATTAAATTGATCTTTATCTATTTTGAACTCTTTAATAATTTGTCCCGGTTTATCTGATAATACATAAATCCTATCTGCAATTAGAACTGCCTCTTCGGGATCGTGAGTTATTAAAAACATACTAAAATTCCATTTTTGTTGAAGACGCAAGATCATTTGCTGCAGATTAACTCTGGTTCTAGTATCTACCGATTTAAAAGGTTCATCCATAAGTAAAAGATCAGGTTTAATAGATAAGGCTTTTATTATTTCTATTCTTTGTTTCATACCACCACTTAATTCAGCAGGATAATTATTTTTAATATTTTCCAGACCGATTAAATTCAATAAATTATATCGTAACTCTTCTGCTTTCTTATTATCTAAATAATTTTGCTGAATAAGCTTTAGATTCTCTTCAATTGTTTTCCAGGGTAAAAGTCTGGGCTCCTGAAAAACATAACTACATCTAGTTCCCTGTTCTATTAATAACTCACCCGAATCAGGTTTACTAAGACCTGCTACTATTTTAAACAGGGTTGTCTTACCACTTCCCGATGGACCCAGCAAACAGACAATTTCATTATCTTTAACTGTAAGGGAAGTATTGGCTAAAACTTTAAGAGAAGCAAAGTTTTTTACTATATCTTTCATTTCAAGTATTTTAGTCATCCTGGCGCCACCTTGTAACCCTTCTTTGAACAGGTTTTATTATAATATATTCTATTATTAGCATTAAGAAAACAAGAATAATTGCCCAGGCAAATAATTTTGCTGTCTCCAGATTACTATTGGCCATACTTAAAGCAAAACCAACACCACTAGAAGAACCTATAAATTCCGCAAAAACTGAAGACTTCCAGGCAAAAGCAAAACCAATACTGACTGCAGAAACCAGATATGGTATTAGAGCAGGATAATAAATATGCAAATATACCTGTTTTCTATTCCAGCTATAGACCCTTGCCATTTCAATTAAATTTTCATCAATATCCTGTAATCCTTCAAATAAATTAATAAATATTATAGGAAAAGTAACAATGAATATCAAAAAAATAGGGGTTAGATCCTCGGCTATACCAAACCAAATTACCGCCAGTACAATCCAGATCACAGGAGGAGTTGTCTGAATTACAGTTATCAAAGGTCTAAATATTAACTGTAAAGGTCGATTTCTATGTAATAATAATGATAATAATATACCCATTAATAAAGCTAGTCCATAACCCAAAAAAGTCCTCTTTACAGTAATAAATAAATTATAATAGAGTTCACCGGAATATAACAAATTTTTTAAAGCTAATAAAGTTTCCGGGGGAGAAGGCAAAATCAAAGGATTTGTAGCCCGGGCAAAAAAACTCCAGATAAAAAGCACCACCAGAAACCCGGAGGTGCTTAATACCAGGGCATTTACCTTTTTAGTAATAAAATTCTTCATCAGGCATCTTACCACCCAGCATTGAGGGGTACATTTCCATTATTTCTGTAAAATATTGATTGATTAACTCTTCATTTTCACTTTGAGTGAAATAATTTAAATTAACCCTTTTAAATGAAACCTGTAGTACTTTCGGTGGAATATCAAAATACTTTGCACCCAATTTTGCTGCCTGTTCCGGGTGTTTATTAACCCAGTCAATACCTTTCATATACATACCATTTATAGCTTTTGCCACCCGGGGATTACTGTCTATAAAATTACTACTTGCAAATAAGCCGACAAAGGGTATCCTCTGATCACCATCATGTAATTTACCCCATTCTTCCTGAACATCAAAAGCCAGCTCTGCCTTCTTACTTTTAGCCAGGGTGACTGTTACTAGTGGTTCGGGCAACATAATTGTATCAACTTTACCGGTAATAAAATAACGTGCAGATCCAGGTAATGGTCTATATACAATATTTACATCTTCAGGATTAACCCCATTCTCCTTCATAAAATAGCGAGCCAAAAAATCAAGAGGTCCACCTCTTAAAGGTAGTGATAGTGTTTTACCCTTTAGATCATCCCAGCTATTAAGAGCAGGGTCATTTGTTAAAAGATAATCAACAGCCCAGGTATTTACATTCATCAAATTAATATTGACACCCTTATTATAGATCTTTGCACCTACATTTACACCTGTAACCATCATATCAATCTTATTTTCAATTATTAATGCTATGGCCCTTTTATGATCCGGTGAAACAGTTATATCCAAATCAACAATACTATCCAATTGATCGGTCTCCTGCATCCATAACAATGGTAATGCAGCAGCTATAGGTGGAGTCTGTACTTTAACCTTTTCGACTGCCAGCACAGGCACAGTCAGCACACAACTCATTAAAATAATTAATAGTAAAACCGTCATAGTACCGGTAATATTAAGTTTCTTCATCATAAATAAAGCCTCCTTTTTTGAATTTGCTAATTAAGTCCCTTGCATAATACAAAAACTTCACAACGGCTTACGTTTATAATTGATTAAATGCTCAGCCTATTAAATATCCCTATCCATCCATTTTAAAGCCTTATTAAAGGGTTTATTGTAACAGTCAAAGAAAAGATCACTGACTTCTTCCGGGACAAAAAAAGCGACATCATCAGCATCATCACCTGCCTGTATATTGCCCTGTAAATTATTTACTAAATACATTATAACCAGGATATCACCATATAATTCAGAGGCATGATGATACACTCCCAATAAATCAACAATATTACCACTTACACCTGATTCTTCCTTTAACTCCCGCAAACAGGCTTCTTCTGAAGTTTCACCACTTTCTATAAAACCGGAAGGAGGAGCCCAAATTCCTTTAGCCGGCTCTTCACCCCTTTTAATCAGTAATATTTGATTATCATGTACAGCAATTGCACCTGCTGATGGCAGAGGATTCTTGTAATCCACAAAGCTGCAGCAGGGACAATATTTTCTTGTCCTATTATCAATTTTTTTTTCCTCTAACATAACACCACAGACAGGACAATACAAATATTCATCCATAGCAGGACCTCCCCGTATTAGCCATTTAACAATCCCTGAATAATTACATCAGTTGCCTCTTCTTCATTTAGTCCTCTGGCCATCAATGTTTCGAGCTGTGAAGTGTCAACACTACCGATAGCTGCTTCATGTGTTATTTTTGCTTCCGAATGGCGTACATCTACAATAGGAACAGCCCTGGCAATTGCATTATCTTTAATAATTTCGGTACAATCAACATGTCCTTTTGCTTCTGCAGCTTCAGCTGTCATTTCATTATATATGTCAGCCTTTGCATTTTCCCGCAGGGCTATTTTAGAATCAAGCAGTCCCCTTGCTCCTTCACCTTTAAGCTTAGCTGCTTCCCGTATTTTTACTATATCATCATCATAACCACTTATCCGGGCAAGCATTTCCAGAGTTGCATCATCATTAAGTCTGGATTCATAATCAAAATCTATTTCACCGACTCGTCCCTCAAGAAGTGTAAATAGTGTCTGTATATAACTACCTTCATCCTGAATAATTTTTGCTTTAGAGACAACTTTAACTCCCCCACTATTTCCATGAAAATGTTTTTCTTTATAAATATAGCTCCCATTACGGCCCACATGTATATTGCCATCCATAATATGTTCTACCTGAACAGCATTGGGAAAAATACAGTCAGCCATTATTTCTACTTCTCCCTCTTCTTCAATTACTATATCCATATCTATAATTTGTTTTCCTTCTTTCGGTAAAACCCCAAAACACATATGAACAGGTTTTTCAATCTTGTGACCCTTTTTAACAGTAACATTTACATCAACTTTATTATCACCAATTTTTTTCGCATCAACACTAAGACCTTCAACCTCATGGGCACCTACTATTTTATCACTTTCAAGCACAAGATGGGCTACATCACTATCAGCAAAAACATCTTCCCCACCTGCATTTTTATAGGCTTTAACCATTTCTTTATAATCATTCAACAGCTGCCACCCCCTGATGTTCTCTATAATCTTCATCCTGGCAGGGTATACATTCATATCTAAAATAATTACTTATATCTGACGGAGCTCCCTTTTTCAAAATTTTACCCTGACACAGTAATGCCGAACTATCTGCCAGTTTCAGCATTTCTTCTGAATGAGTAATCATTAATACCGCTGTATTGTTATACTTTAAATCCTCAATCACATCACTTATATTATTTAAAGCCACTACATCAACACCTGAATCAGGTTCATCGAGAATTACTAAATCAGGATTCATTAATAATATAGATGCCAGCTCTATCCTCTTTCTCTCACCACCACTTAGTTTTTCATCTATTTTACGGTCCAGATATTTTTCAGGTATAAAAGCCACTTCACTTAAAGCCTGTTTAAGCTTATAATCATTCACTTCCTGCCCACGGCTTTTTAAACCAAGAGATAGAAATTCCCTGACACTAACACCTTCAAAACGTGCCGGCTCCTGCCAGCCCAGGGTAATACCCTTCCGGGCTCTTTCATCTACACTTAAGTCTGTAATGTCATCACCTTTATAATAAATATTCCCCTTTGCCGGTTTATAGCGCTTAAGCCCCATAATAGTATAGGCCAATGAAGACTTACCGCATCCATTGGGACCGATTATAGCTAAAACCTCCCCGGCCTCTATAGCAAGTGAAATGTTATCCAGAATTGTTTCTTTTCCCAAAATTAAATCCATATTTTCTATAGTTAGTATATTGCTCATATAATTCCCCCCTCTTTACTTTTACTTTTCAGATTTAATAATCTCATCCATTTCCATTGTTGTAAAATATCGGAATTTGCTAGCGA
>CAYRVO010000099.1:0-5811 GCA_964427565.1 uncultured Halanaerobiales bacterium
AAACAACACTATCATTAAATATTCCGGCAACAGAATATCCTATAAAAGACCCAAAAATAGCAATTCCAGCTCTACTGAACCAACTTTTAAAATTACTATTCCAGTATAATTTCAGACTCCTAAAGAAATATATAGCAAATAAAGCTATTATTGCAATCAAAGAAATTAAACCGGTATTTATAGCAAGCTGTAAATACATATTATGTGGTTTGTCCACTATTTTAGATGCAGTACCAAATGCTTTAAATTTACCTACAACATCATGCTGGGGGAAATAAATCGCATATGTATCAGGACCAAAACCCTTCCATAATGTCTGCTTTAATAATGGTAGAGAACGTGACCAGATATAGCCTCTTCCGGAAGCAAATCTGCCCTTACCCTCAAAACCCCAGCTTTCAACTTCCTTAAGGGGATACGGATTTTCCTTTATACCAATCAGGAAAAAATATTTAATTTTGAATCAGCTATAAAATTAACCTTCTTTCTTCCATAAATTAGCTCAATGAGTTTTGCATCACTTTCATCATTATCCAGTAATCTAAATTGAAATTCTTCATAGCCCTCATCTTCTATATGGATGGAAAAATCTTTTCCGTCTTCATAACGTTTTAAATAAAAATCCAATTTATTATCCTGACCATCATAAAAATTCATTACACCATAGTCATTAAAACTAACTTTTAACTTATTTTCTGTGGTTGCAAATATAAGGAAACCATCTTCATTTTTAATATCCTGTATTTTAGCAGTTTTACCCTGCATTGCAATTTTTGTCTCTTCACCAAGTGAAATAAATTCTCTTCTTAATTTACCGCCTGTGTATAAATCCATAAACATAAACACTAATCCAAAACATATAAAAATCACAAGTATAGACTGCCATCTTTTTTTTATTTCAGCTCTAAGTAAAAACGCCAGAATTAATAGAGCAAATAAGCCACCAATTATACCTGCCCTTGACATTGAACCCAGCCAGTTGGCAAACATAAGTAAGTTAAGTGCACCATATAAAGCCTTATACTTTCTTGAACCAGCAAATAAATACATAACAAAAGTTAAGGGAAATAACATTGCAAAATAGCTGCCCACATTATTGGGATTATAAAGGGTTGCAGATATAATATTTTTTTTATCAAATCTAAAATTTAAGTTGCTGGATATTTCTTTATAACCATCAATAGGTAACATCAATTTCTGAGCTATATAACTCTGAAGGAAATCCATTCCAAAAAACTGGTATATTCCTATTATCCCTATTATAGCGGCTGATATCAGTAAAATAGTTAACAAAAACTTAACTTGTTTTTTTGTATTTACAAGATTTATCACTATAATTACAATAAACATATAAGCAAGTAATACAGGCATACCTTCATATCTATCAGGAAATCCATATAGAGATGTCAGCTTACATTCTGAAAAAATTGTTGAAATCAAAATCATTAACATATATACAGCTATAGGTATATAATAAATGGTCTTTTTAATCTTTTTTTCTTTCTTGATATATATGTAAAAAGATACTAAGGCCAGTAAAATGAAAATCAGAAAGGCCCACATCTTATAATAGGAAAAGAAATCTGTATTAAAATCTCCGATCCAGTAAGAGGCTACTACTTTACCCAGCTTTATCTTTTTATAATGAACTATCAAGGGAGTTACCCCAAGTATAAATGCTAATGGTAACACATAAAGTAAATCTTTAAATTTACCCCTGTTCATTATATTACATTCCCTTCCCATTTCACGATTATATATAATCTTATTATAAATTATACATCATCTTATGCATTATGCCAATAAGATTTTGTTAACTTTTAGTTAAAATTGCTGAAACATGTCAAACATTGGTGTTACAATAGATATGGCAACAAAACCAACAATGACGGCCAAAAATACTATCATAACTGGTTCAATAAGAGATATTGAACTTTCAACACTGGCTTCTACTTCACGGTCAAAAAAGCTCGATATCTTCTCTAACATCTGACCTACATTACCTGCTTCTTCACCAACTTTTATCATCTGTACAACCATTTTGGGAAATTCTCTGCTCTCAGACAATGGATCAGATAAATTAACACCTTCTCGGACCTGTATCCTGGCTTCTGTCAGTATCTGTCCATATACCTCATTACCGACAACATCTTCTACAATAGCAAGGGATGACAGGAGATCAACCCCACTATTTAATAATATGGCCAGTGTACTTGTTATCCGGGAAATATATACTTTTTTCATCATATTGCCGATTATAGGTATCTGTAATATTAATTGATCAAATTTGTATGAACCTTTTTGTGTTTGTTTATAATAATATAAAGCAACAGCTATTACTGCCAGAACAGCAAAGATTACATACCAGTAATTCTGCATAAATTCACTTGTACCCAGTAATATTCTTGTTGGCAAAGGTAACTGGGCTCCAAAATCCTCAAACATAGATACAAATTGAGGTACAACTTTCAAAAGCAGGAATATTACAACAGCAATAGCTACAATAAGAATTGCAATCGGATAATATAATGCAGATTTTACTTTACCATTTAATTCACTCTGCCTTTCATAATGATCGGCTAGTTTATTTAATACCTGATCAAGTACACCACCAGTTTCCCCGGCCCTTATCAATTGACAGTATAGATCGGGAAATACATCTGGATACTTACTCATTGCTTCAGCCAATCCAGTTCCAGTCTCAATATCTTCCTGTACTTTTCCGATTATTTCTTTAAAACGTGAGTTTTCTGTCTGGTCCCTTAAAATTCCAATAGCCTGAACAATACTTATCCCGGCATTAATCATAACTGAAAATTGTTGACTGAAAACAGCTAAATCATCAATCTTTACCCGTTTATGAAACTTAAAATATTCATCAATAGACTTTCTTGCCTTTTTTTCCTTTATAGAAGTAACATAATAACCTTTTTCTTTTAACTGACTGGCAACAAGAGAAGAATTATCAGCTTCAAGACTACCTTTTATTTTATCTCCACTTTTATTTTTGGCAACATAATTAAATTCTGGAGCCATTTTTTACTCCCCCAATCAACTAAATTTACCCAGCTTCTTTCTGATATAATCAGGATTATCAGAACGACGAAGAGCTGTTTCAACATTAATAATTCCTTTTTCACACAATTTAACCAGATAATTATTCATTACTATCATTCCATACTTAGCTCCGGTCTGCATTGCAGAACGTAATTGATGACTTTTTCCTTCACGAACAATATTTTTTACTGCCTGGGTTCCAATTAATATTTCCAGGGCAGCTACCCGGCCATTCCTATCTGCCTGTGGTAACAGTTGTTGTGATATAACACCATTTATACTGGAAGCAAGCTGAATCCTAACCTGCTGCTGCTGATGAGGAGGAAAAACATCTACTATTCTATCAATAGTAGATGGAGCATCATTTGTATGTAAAGTAGCCAAAACAAGATGACCTGTTTCTGATGCTTCCAGAGCAATTGATATTGTCTCCAGATCCCTCATCTCACCGACCAATATAACATCAGGATCCTGTCTTAATGCTGCCCTTAAACCATTAGCAAAACTAACAGTATCAATCCCCACTTCCCTTTGATGGACAATACTCTGTTTATGTTTGTGCAAATATTCTATAGGATCCTCCAGGGTTAGTACATGACAATTTCTCTTATTATTTATTTGATCAATCATGGCTGCCAGTGTCGTTGATTTACCGCTTCCTGTTGGACCAGTACACAGTAAAAGCCCTTTTCGCTGCAGTGACAGTTTTTTGAGAACCTGTGGTAAACCAAGTTCATCTACTGTTGGAATAGATTGCGGAATTACTCTTAAAGCTAGTCCTACAGCACCACGCTGATAAAAAGCATTAACACGAAAGCGAGAAAATCCAGGAACACTATAGGAAAAATCAAGTTCTCCTGCCTCTTCAAAGTCCCCCCACTGTTGCTCATTCATTAAACTCTTAGCAATTTCTTTGGTATCATCAAAACTAAATTTTTTATCATAATTTTCATACGTTTTTAGTTTTCCATTATAACGAATAATAGGTTTTGAATTAACAGTCAAATGCAAATCAGATATTACATCATCAGCAACAATTTTCTTCAAAAGAGGATTAATATCCACTTAATATCCACACCCCTTAACATTTATATAATAACTCTAACTACTTCCTCATAAGATGATAAACCATCAATAAGTTTTTGACGGGCATCATCTTTTAGGGTTTTCATTCCTTTTTCCTGTGCCTCTTTTTTTATTTTATTTTCTTCCTCTTCTTTAACTATGAGTGACTCAATCTTCTCATTAACAACCAAAACTTCCTGAACAGCAAGACGTCCCCTATAACCAGTTGAACTACAGTGACTACAATTTCCTGGTTTATATAATTTTTCTACACTATCATCATTAATAAATTCCTTTTCCTCTATACCAGGACTGTATTTTTCCCGACAGTCCGTACATAATTTACGAACAAGTCGCTGGGCAATGACTCCTTTAACAGTAGAAGCAACGAGATAGGGAGGAATACCCATATCAACAAGTCTGGTAATTGAACTGACAGCATCATTGGTATGCAAAGTACTCAAGACAAGATGTCCTGTCAAAGCAGCTCTAACAGCTATTTGAGCAGTTTCTTCGTCTCTGATTTCTCCTACCATTATTATATCGGGGTCCTGCCTTAAAATGGAACGCAGCGTGTTTGCAAATGATAATCCCACATTTTTATTGGCCTGAACCTGATTTATACCCTCCAGACGGTATTCAACAGGATCTTCAATAGAAATAATATTTTTTTCTGGATCATTTAAATAATTTAAAGCTGCAAAAAGAGTTGTTGATTTTCCACTTCCTGTTGGCCCTGTGGCCAGTATTATACCATGGGGATTATTTATTAACTGCTTAAAGCGGGAATAATTATGTTCACTAAAACCAAGATTATCTATATTTAACAAACTTTCATCTTTATTCAGTAAACGGATAACAACCTTTTCCCCATGAATGGTAGGCAATGTAGATACTCTCATATCTACTACAAATCCATTCACATTCATTCTTACCCGCCCATCCTGAGGTCTTCTACGTTTGGTTATATCCAGATCTGCCATAATTTTCAATCTTGATATCAGAGCTGCCTGCGAATATTTTGGTACCGTCATATTCTCATTTAGAACCCCATCAATCCTGTATCTAACTCTTACCCGGCTTTCCTGAGGTTCAATATGAATATCACTGGCTCGTTTTTGTACTGCCTGACCAATAATTAAATTTGTTAATCTAACAATTGGTGCATCTTCTACCATTTTTTTTAATTCATTAAGCTGGGGCTCTTTTTCATCCTCAAATTTTGTTAAACTATCAAACACTTCAGCGGTCTTTTGATCCGATGCAGTATAAATAATTCCCTGAGCCTGATTAACTTTTGTTTTTGTAGCTATTAGTGGTTCAATTTTTAGTTCAGAATGCATCTCCATATCATCAATAGCAACTATATCTGTTGGATCTACCATAGCAACCTTTAATTTATCATTTTCTCTGACAACAGGTGCAGCATCATAACGTCGAGCAATGTTTTCGGGAATATAATTAGCCAGGGCAGGGTTTAGATTATAGCTTTCCAGATTAATTCTGGGTATATCCAATTGATATTCAAGTACACCCACTAATTCTTTTTCTGATATATAGCCCATATCTACCAGTAACTGTCCCAATCGTTTTTCACTTTCCTGCTGTTTTTTTAGAGCTTCCTGTAATTGTTTTTTATCTATTTTATCATAATCAAGCAATAATTCACCAAGTTTCTCTACCATCACC
>CAYRVO010000100.1:0-5691 GCA_964427565.1 uncultured Halanaerobiales bacterium
TAAAATCTAAGAAGGGGAGAGTAGGATATAGCCGGTGGAAAGCGAATCGGAGATGGTGTAAGCCCGGTCACAGCTATATTTGAACCGCACCCTGGAGATGCTATTTTGATAAATTTTAGGAATAGTCGCTGACCTGGTGTTAAAGGGTATGAGTGGATAGATTTTTTATCAATAAGAGTGGTAACGCGGGTAAACTCTCGTCTCTGGATAGGCGGGGGTTTTTTTAATTTATTCTTTACATTTAAAAAAATGTTTATATTTAAACTAAAATGAGAAGTTAATAATTATGTAAAATCTAAGAAGGGGAGAGTAGGATATAGCCGGTGGAAAGCGAATCGGAGATGGTGTAAGCCCGGTCACAGCTATATTTGAACCGCACCCTGGAGATGCTATTTTGATAAATTTTAGGAATAGTCGCTGACCTGGTGTTAAAGGGTATGAGTGGATAGATTTTTTATCAACAAGAGTGGTAACGCGGGTAGGCTCTCGTCTCTTATTTAATGAGATGAGGGTCTTTATTATATTTTAGGTTAATTACTTATAAAAAAAGAGGTGATATCAATTGATTAAAGTAAGTATAATTGGGGTAACAGGTTATGCAGGGATTGAGCTGTTACATTTGCTTAAAGCCCATCCACAGGTAGAAATTAAACACCTTATTTCACATAGCCAGGCGGGTAAACTGCTGGACAGTGTCTATCCCCAGTTTTCGGGTATTGAAGATATAATTTTAGAAGAATATGACTTAAATTTATTGCAGGATTCAGATTTAGTTTTTACTGCTTTGCCACACGGAGTAGCTCAAGACATAGTCGCTGAACTATTTACAGCAGGTATTAAAGTAGTAGATTTGAGTGGAGATTATAGATATGAGAAACCTGAAATATATGAAGAATGGTATAATATAGAACATAAACATCCAGAATTACTGGCAAAATCTGTGTATGGACTGGTAGAAATTAATAGAGCGGATATCAAGAATGCTAATTTGGTAGCAAATCCAGGTTGTTATCCAACTGCTTCACTTTTGGGATTATTACCAATAATCAAGAAAAAATTTATTGATATAAATTCTATTATAATTGATGCTAAGTCCGGAGTTAGTGGTGCCGGTCGGTCATTATCCTTAACGACCCATTTTACAGAAGCAGATGAGAGTATAAAAGCTTATAAAGTTGCTGGACATAGACATGTATCCGAAATTGAATCAATACTGGCAGCATTTGCTAATAAAAATCTTATCCTGTCATTTACTCCCCATTTAATTCCTATGAAAAGGGGAATATTATCTACAATTTATATAAATTCAAAAGAAATAATTAGTGATAAAAAATTATTTGATATCTACCAGGATTTTTATACAGGTAGTCAGTTTGTTCAGGTTCTTAGTGGAGATATTGTTCCGGAAACTAAGTATGTTGCTGGTACTAATTACTGTCATCTGGGTTTAACTATCGATACTCGTTTAAAAAGACTAATAGTAATTTCGGCTATTGATAATTTAGGTAAAGGAGCAGCTGGACAGGCTGTACAAAACATGAATTTGATGTTTTCCTTACCGGAGGTAACTGGACTAGAAGGTACTGCAATTTTCCCTTAAGATTAAGTGATTATATTATTTTTTTTGGTATTGAAAATATAAACAAATAGATAATAAGCAAAATGTTTTTAAAAGACAGAAGAGGTGATTAAAATCATAGAAAATAAAAAAGAAGGAATTACTGCTCCGATTGGATTTCAAAGTTCTGGAATAAGCTGTGGTCTAAAAAAGAATGGTGAAAGAGATTTAGCGTTAATATATAGTGATACTCTGGCCAGTGCAGCAGGTGTTTTCACTACCAATCAGGTTCAGGCAGCCCCTGTTAAACTATCAAAAGAAATAATTGTAAACGGGGTTGCAAAGGCAATTATAATTAATAGTGGTAATGCTAATGCCTGTACGGGTAAACAGGGTATAAATGATGCACAAAGGATGGCAGAAATTGTTGCTCAGAATTTAAATATAAATAAAGAAGAAGTATTAATTGCTTCCACAGGTATTATTGGCAAAAATTTACCCATGGATAAAATTGAACCCGGAATAATAAAGTTGGTATCTGAATTGGGTAATGGTCATACACAGGCAGCAGAAGCAATATTGACCACAGATACCTGTAAAAAGGAAAGGGATTTATCTTTTACTCTGCCTGAACAGGGACAGGAGATAAATATTGGAGGTATGTCTAAAGGCTCAGGAATGATTCACCCTAATATGGCTACTATGCTGGGCTTTATAACTACTGATCTAGCAATTACTCCAGAGCTATTACAAGAAGCTTTGCAAGAAGCAGTAAATGAGTCATTTAATAAAATAAGTGTAGATGGAGATCAAAGTACAAATGATACCGTATTTTTACTGGCCAATGGCAAGGCGAAAAATAAAAAAATAGAAGAGAAAAATCAAAATTTTTTCGGTTTTCTCAAGGCATTAAAGCAAGTCTGTAAGTTTTTAGCTAAAGCGATTATAGCTGATGGAGAGGGAGCAACTAAGTTTATTACCATAAATGTTAATAATGCTCAAACTAAGCAACAGGCTGAAGAAATAGCCCGTAAGGTTGCAAATTCAAACTTAGTTAAGACAGCTTGTTTTGGTAGTGATCCTAACTGGGGAAGAATATTAGCAGCTATTGGTTCCTGTGAAATTAAAATAAATGTGAAAAATCTTGAGTTGCAAATTAATGGTAAGTTACTGTTTAAAGATGCTTTACCTGTTAAAATAAGTAGTGATCAATTAGAGGGCTTAATGGATTATAAAGAAATAGTAATTGATATAGATTTAAATAGTGGACAACAATCTACAATTTTCTGGACCGCGGATATGAGTTATGAATATGTAGAAATAAATGCTGAATACCATACTTAAAGGAGGCTTATAAATGGAAAAAATTATAGAAAAGGCAGAGATTTTGGTTGAATCATTACCCTATATAAAGAAATTTTTAGGTAAAACCTTTGTTATAAAATTTGGAGGCAGTATACTTACTAATAATAAAATTAAAAATACATTAATGGAGGATATTCTTTTACTCAAATATGTAGGAGTAAATCCAGTAATTGTTCATGGTGGAGGGCCAGTTATAAATAAGACTCTAAATTTATTGGGGAAAGAAAGTAAATTTGTTAATGGTTTAAGGGTTACCGATAAAGAAACTATGGATATAGTAGAGATGGTTTTGGGGGGTAGTGTTAATAAACAGGTTGTATCTGAAATAAATAAAATGGGAGCGGAGGCTGTTGGTATCTGTGGTAAAGATGGAGGTCTAATTAAAGCAAAAAAATTTATTTCAAATAATAGCAGTCTAGATATGGGTTATGTTGGTGAGGTTGAAGAAATTCATCCCCAGATTATTAAACGATTAATAGATGGAGGATATATTCCTGTAGTGGCTCCTATTGGTAGTAATGATAAAGGAGATAGTTTAAATATCAATGCTGATACTGTAGCTGGTAAATTGGCAATTGCTCTGAAAGCAGAAAAGTTTATTTTTCTTACAGATGTCAATGGAATACAGGCTGTACGAGACCAGAAAGAAAGTCGGATTTCTTCGCTAACCGTCCAGGAGGTTGAAGAGTGGATTGCAAAGAAAAAAATTGACGGGGGAATGCTTCCCAAGGTTAGAGCCTGTATGGAAGCTGTAAAGAGTGGGGTTACAACTACTCATATTTTAAATGGTTTTTTGGCTCACACACTTTTACTAGAAATTTTTACGGATCAGGGTATTGGAACCATGATATTAAAGGGAGAGGAGTAAAAATTATGGATAGACAAGAAATAATGGATTGTAATCAAAAATATTTCATGAATGTTTTTAGTGGTCGTTATCCACTGGTTGCTGAAGATGGGCAGGGAATTAAAGTATATGATAAAAATGGAAAACAGTATTATGATTTTCTGGCTGGTATTGGTGTTAATGCTCTGGGACATAAACATCCTAAACTTATGTCAGCACTTAAGGAACAGGTGGAAAAAGTAGTACACTTATCAAATTTATATTATATAGAACCTCAGGCTTATCTAGAAAAATTATTAATTGAAAATTCTTGTACTGATAAAGTGTTTTTTACTAATAGTGGAGCTGAATCTAATGAAGGGGCAATTAAGCTTGCTAGAAAATATTTTAAAGTAAAAGGAAAAAACAAATATGAAATTATAAGTGCTAATAATTCCTTTCATGGTCGTTCTCTGGCAACACTGGCTGCTACAGGACAAGAAAAATATCGAAAATCCTTTAACCCCTTACCTGTGGGTTTTAAATATATACCTTTTAATGATTTAGATGCTGCTAAAGAAGCTATTAGCTCTCAAACAGCAGCAATTATGGTAGAACCGGTTCAGGGTGAGGGTGGAATATATCCTGCTACCCTGGAGTATCTTAAGGGTTTACGGGAACTATGTGATAAAAAAGATATTCTTCTTATTTTTGATGAAATACAGTGTGGTATAGGGCGGATTGGAACTTTATTTGCCTATGAACATTTTGGAGTAGAACCGGATATACTTACTTTGGCTAAAGCCCTCGGTGGTGGAGTTCCTATAGGGGCATTTTTAGCTAAAGAAGAGATTGCGAATTCTTTTGTACCCGGTGATCATGGCTCAACATTTGGTGGTAATCCGCTGGCTACAAAGGCTGGATATACTACAGTAAAAACGATAATGAAAGAAAATATACTGGATAATGTTCAGGATATGGGAAAGTATTTCAAAGAACAATTAGAGAAACTTAAGGAAGAAATTCCAGCTATTATAGAAGTTCGGGGCCTGGGTTTGATGCTGGCCTTACAATTTGAAGAGACCGTTTCTGCAAAAGAAGTTGTTAACTCGATGTTTGCCAGTGGTTTTTTAATAAATGCAGTTCAGGAACATGCCCTTCGTTTTTTACCTCCTTTAATTGTTAAAAAAGAAGAAATTGATATGTTAATTGTAGCTTTAAAGGATTGTTTAGAAGAAATCTAAATCAAATAAAATTTGCAGTATTAATTTATAAAGGGGATTATAAATCTATGAAATCTCTAGCCATAAAAAGTGAATTTACAATACGTAGTGCCTGTAATGAAGATAAGCAGGAGATAGCAATTTTAGTAAATCAGGCTTTTGCCGAATATAGAGAAGGGAAAAATGTTTCTCATTTAGAAGAAAATTTGCAGGATATATCTCGAGATATAGAAAAAAATGAAGTTTTAATCCTGGAAAAAGAAAATGAGATTATAGGAACTCTGCGTCTTGAATCCCGGGGGGAAAATATTTATTATCTAAAAAGGTTTGCTATCCATCCTCAATACCAGGGCCAGGGTCTGGGTGCTATCCTATTTAAAGAAGCTGAAAAAGTAGTTAAGAACCATAATAGTAAGACAATCTACCTTCATTCCTCAACAGAAGATAATAGATTAATTAAATTTTATGAAAAACTGGGTTTAAGATGTATAGAGATAGAAAAAAATATAGGTTATGCACGTGGACTATGGATAAAAAAATTAAAGTAGTAATTATATCAAAATTAACAGGCAGGATATTTATAATTTTAAAAGAAATAACCGTATGGACAAATATTTTGACAAATTCTATACGTCACAATATTTCTGATTTTATTCTTTTCCGAAAGGTTATTATCCAAATTAAAACGAAGTAAAAGTATTTTTGTTAATGGAGAATAT
>CAYRVO010000101.1:0-5615 GCA_964427565.1 uncultured Halanaerobiales bacterium
AAAATAATTATTTAATAGCAAGTTTAAGTTCATATTGTTTATAAAAATATCAGGTATTAATCAAGAAGTTTATAATAATGTCTTGGTCTGCCTACAGAACCGTATTCACGTTTAACCTTTACAATATTTTTACTGGCCATATATTTTAAGTATCTCTGAGCTGTTACTCTTGATAGGCCAACGTTTTTAGCCATTTTTTTAGTAGTGATTTCTTCTTCTTTATTCTTTAGAAAATCTTTTATCTTAGATAATGTTTCCTTATTTAAACCCTTGGGTAATTCTCTTATATACTTATTATTATCACAATTATCTTTTTCTTCTTTATCACTTTCTAATTCCATTTCTATTTTCTGTTTATTTATATTGGTAAAATTTTTGTTATTACCCAGAAAAGAATCAATATCCTTCTGTTGTAAATTACTTTTATTATTAAGACTAGATAACATTTCTTTATATTTTAACAAGGATTTTTTAAACCTCTCAAATGTAAATGGTTTTATAAGATAATCTACAACTCCCCAGTGCATTGCTTCATTTATATGTTGGACATCTTTAGCAGCACTAATAATAATAACATCAATATCCATTCTGGATTCTCGTATTTCTTCAAGTATTTTTAAACCATCTTTTCCAGGTAAATAAATGTCAAGTAATAATAAATCTGTATTCTCTAAATCTTTATTTTCAATTTGCATATTATTATCAATATTAATTTCTGAATTAACTTTAAAACCCGGAACCTTTTCCGTGTACAACCTATTCAAATGTGAAACCATTGGATCATCTTCAATAATTAATACCCTTATCTCTTCAGTCATAAGCCACCTCCTATTTTATTTATTATTTATAGGGAATATTGATAACAAATTCTGTACCTTTACCTATTTTGGAGTTGAATTCAATATCACCTCCAAGGAGATCAACATTATTTTTTACAATATCTAGACCGATACCATGAGTTTTACCTTCTTTAGTTGTAAATCCACGATTGAAAATTTTTGTCTGCATAGATTCAGGTATACCTTTACCATTATCCCTGACAACTATTGTAAGTGAATCTTGACCCTCACAAATATTGAAGTAAATTTCTTTATTTTCATTTTCCTTTTTACATTCATCAAGACTTTCTATAGCATTATCAACAAGATTACCAATAATTGTTACCAGGCGTTCTCTAAAATCAATTGAAGGTAGATGAGAAAGTGAAGTCTGGGGATCAATATTAAAATTGATATTTAATTCACTGGCTTCATCAAATTTTCCCAGTAATAAACCGGCAATTTCATTTGAATTTATTTTTTTCATTAATAAAGAAGTTAATTCCTGCTTTTGGTGGGTTATACAGGATATAATATTTATAGCATCATCATATTCCTGTAATTGTATCAAACCCGAGATGGTGTGCAGTTTATTCATAAATTCATGATTTTGACTTCTGAGGGCATTGGCAAATTTTCTTACACCTGTAAGTTCTTCTGCCAGTTTTTGAACATCAGTTTTTTTATTAAAAGAAGCTACTACACCAACAACATTATCATTAATTTTTATTGGAATCCGGTTTGTAAGTATTATTGTATCATTAATTATCTGTTCTTTATTATATTCAGGTTTACCTGTATTTAGTAAACGGGGAAGTTGTGTTTTAGGAACTAACTTTTTAATGTCTTTTCCTATTATATTTTTTTTATAATCTAATATTTTTTTTGCTTCCTTATTAATTAAATTTATTTTATGATCAGCATCTATAGCAATAATACCTTCTTTTATGGAATTAATGATAGCATTTTTTTCCTGTAAAAGTTTTGCTATTTCTTCAGGTTCAAGACCAAAAATACTCTTTTTAACATTATTAGCCAATAAGACAGAACCAATAATACCAATTACAGCACCAATAAAAAAAGTCAAATATATATAGTTAATAATCGAATTAATTTTTTTATTAACATCTTTTAACAATATACCAACAGCCACAGCACCTACCTGTCTTTCATTGCGAAAAATTGGGGCAAAAGCCCTGATAGAAGGTCCCATAGAACCTTTGGCCTGAGATACATATGATTTTCCTTCCTTTAAAACCTTTAATTCATCACCACCTACGAAATGCATACCAAGTCTATCCCGCAAAGGATGAGAATATCCTATTCCATCTCTACCCATAACAACTACAAAATCTGTATTAGTATTTTTCATAATATCATTTGCCAGTGGTTGAATAACATTCATACCCCATTCCAGTCCTATGTTTTGTGCAATTATAGGACTACGGGCCACAGTTTGGGCAATATTCATAGCATCTTTTTTTACCTGTTCCATCATAACTTCCTGAACATGATCTATGACCACTAAACCAACAACAAGTAATACTAATATAAGAATTAAGATCACCATGAAAGTAATTTTAAATTTAAGAGTAAAATTTATATTTAATGATTTCATGAACTACCACCCTGCATTAACTTATATTTATTACAAAATTCAACACAGATGTTGTTATTCCTGCAATTAATAAAAATTAATTAATATTTAAGAATAGTAAATATTAACATCAAATAAAAATTTACTATAAAATTATCTCAGAAAATTGTGGTAAAATGTAAAAATTAAAGAGGAATTAGTATTATTTTACCGAATATATATATAAGGAATAATAATTTTAGATTTTATGAAAGGGGCTTTTTCTTAGTATGGAAGATAAAAAAATATTATTGGAAAAGGTTGGTAAATATATTGATGAAATAAAATTCGGCAAAATTGTTTTAAGCATCCATCAGGGAGATGTCGTATATATAGAGAAACAGGAAAAAGAAAAATTAGATAGATAAAAAATGCTTTATTATAACTAACTTATATAAGAAATTGAATATATAAAAAAAATCAAGCTATATTTTAAGCAATATAAACTTGCTCAAAATATAGCTGTTTTAGTTATATAAGTTTTTTTATAATCAAATATACATATACAAAGATAATTAATTATAAATAATAATATATTATGATCAATTATTATTTTTTAGCTTATTTTTAATACTTTTGAGCAAGCCACCGGCAAGTATAGCCTCCAGGTTTCGTTTTGATAGTGTCAATTTACATTCAAATTTAAAATCTTTAGTTAAATTTTTAGCAATAACTAAACCCTCTTTTACTGACTGTCTTAAATTTTCAAATTTAATAATATCATCCTGCTCAATTTTATTAAATAAACTACTATCTTTAAAATGTAAAGGTAAAATACCAAAGTTAATTAAATTATTATAATGTATTCGGGAAAAAGATTTTGCTATTACTGCTTTTACTCCTAAATACATAGGTGCTATAGCTGCATGTTCACGGCTGGAACCCTGACCATAATTCTCACCACCAATAATAACACCTCCATTACTGGCAAGCGCTTTTTTCGCAAAATCGCTGTCAATACCATTAAATACAAACTGTGAAATAGCCTCTATATTTGAGCGTAGGGCAAGTATTTTAGCTCCTGCGGGCATTATATCATCAGTTGTTATATTATCACCAACTTTAAGTAATACATTTTCCTTTAAACTGTCCGGTAATTTATCCTTTAAAGGTAGTGGTTTTATATTTGGTCCCCTTCTTATTTCAACATCTTCTCCTTTTTCTGTAGGAGGTATAATCATTCTATCATCAACAATATAATTTTCTGGTTCTTTAATTTCATCTAATTCTGCCATCTGTTTTGCGGCAGTAATGTGGCCATTAAGGGCAGTAAAAGCAGCTGTTTCTGGACTTGATAAGTATATTTTAGCATCTGCTGTACCACTTCTACCCTTAAAATTACGATTGGAAGTACGTAGGGTAATTCCTCCAGATGGTGGTGCCTGTCCAACTCCTACACAGGGACCACATGTACATTCCAGTATTCTGGCTCCAGCAGTTACAAATTTATTAAGTATACCATCTCTTTCCAGCATCTGTAATACCTGCCTGGAGCCTGGAGAAACTACCAAACTTACATCAGGGTGAACTACATTACCTTCAAGAATAGCTGCAGCTTTAGCAAGATCAGAGTAAGAAGAATTTGTACAGCTACCAATATAAACCTGATCTACTTTAATTGATTCCAGGTCTTTTGCTTTCACAACATTTCCGGGACTATGTGGTTTGGCAACCATAGGTTCCAGTTCTTCAAGATTTATTATTATTTTTTGCTCATATTGAGCATTATCATCTGCTTTTAATTCACGCCAGTCATCTTCTCTTTCCTGTCCTTTCATGAAATTATATGTAATTTGATCACTGGGAAATATTGAAGTTGTTGCTCCTAATTCAGCTCCCATATTAGTAATTGTAGATCTTTCGGGGATACTTAAATTAGCAAGTCCGGGACCACTATATTCAATTACTTTACCCATTCCTCCTTTAACATCAAGCTGTCTCAATACTTCCAGAATAATATCTTTAGCAGCAACTCCTGTATTTAAACTGCCATGTAATTCTATATTAACTACTTCCGGCATTGTTAGATAAAATGGATTACCGGCAAGTGCCAGGGCAACATTTAAGCCACCTGTACCAATGGCCAGCATACCCATTGCTCCACAGGTAGGTGTATGACTGTCAGAACCAAGCAGACTTTTACCGGGAATAGCAAACCTCTGCAGGTGAACCTGATGACATATACCATTACCCGGTGCAGAATAATATAGGCCATACTTTTTGGCAAATGATTTAAGAAAAAGATGGTCATCAGCATTCTCAAAACCAACCTGAAGTGTATTATGATCAACATAACTTACAGAGGTTTCCGTTTGAACTGAAGGCATATCAAGAGTTTCAAATTCCAGGCAGACCATTGTACCTGTTGCATCCTGGGTTAAAGTTTGATCAATTTTAATTCCAATTTCCCGACCACTAATCATCTTTCCTTCTACAAGATGATTACTTATAATTTTTTCTGTTACATTTTTAGACATGAATTAAACCACCTTTATATTAGTATATTTTAGCTGAAATTATAATATCTCTTATAAATTTTCTATAAGTATGTTAAAATTCCTTCTTTTTTCGACAAATACCGGGAGGTACCCGGTACCCTATAAATCGTTTTGTAAAATAACGTTAATATTATTTTTTTCCAGAATATCAATAGCTAAATCAATATTATCAACCCTTAAAATTACTACAACACTATTGGTATCTTTACCAACAGCATACATATATTCAACCCCTATTGAATTATCAGCTAATATACTCAACGCATTTGCCAGGCCTCCAGGTTTATCAGCAACTGAAATCCCAAAAACTTCTGTTGAATTAACAGTAAATTTATTATCTTTTAATAATTTTTTGGCTTTTTGAGGTTTATCTACTATAAATCTTAAAATACCAAAATCAGTTGTATCTGAAATAGTAATAGCTATCAGGTCAATATTATTTTCAGCTAATATTTGAGCAACTTCAGCCAATCTTCCCGATTTATTCTCAATAAATATGGATATTTGTTTTATTAACATCATTTTCTCCTTTCAGTTTGATTGAGAAATAATAAATAGTGCACTTCCAAATTTTAATTCAATCTGTTATTTTATTCTTACTCTTCATCCCTCAAATCAATTACTCTCGTAGCCTTACCGGTAAATCGTTCAAGTGTCTTGGGC
>CAYRVO010000102.1:0-5614 GCA_964427565.1 uncultured Halanaerobiales bacterium
TTTCTAAGTGAAGAAGAAATAAGACGCTTTGTCAATGTTAGTGAAAGAGAAGGTGTTATTAAAGAAGTAGAAGGTGAAATGATCAAGAGTGTTTTTGAATTTGATGATATTCTTGTTAAAGAGATTATGGTTCCCCGTATTAATATGGTCTGTGTTAATATTAATACAGATATAAATGAACTGGTTAAGCTGGCTATAGAGAAAGGCCATTCACGTATTCCGGTATATGAAAATTCAATTGATGATATAGTGGGTTTAATATATGTAAAAGATTTGTTGAAACTAATTATCAATTCTTATCAGGATAAGAAATTGAAGGATTTTATTAAACCTATTTATTTTATTCCCGAAAGCAAAGCAATAAATAAATTATTGAATGATATGAAACAGAGAAAAGAACATATGGCAATTGTTCTTGATGAATACGGGGGTACTTCTGGTTTGATAACAATAGAAGATTTACTGGAAGAAATTGTAGGGGATATTCAGGATGAATTTGACCTGGAACCCAAAAAAATTGAAATAGTAAATGATAATGAATTACTTTTGGATGCCGGAGTTGATATTGAAGAACTCGTTGAATTATTACCAGATTTAAATATTGATAAAAATGAATACGAAACCATAAGTGGTTTTATCCTTTATAATTTAGGATATTTACCTGTTGAAGAAGAAGAAATTAGTTTAAAAGGTTTGAAAATCAAGATAGAAGAAGTTAGTGAACATCGTATAGATAGGGTGAGGGTAATTAGTGAAAAACCAATAAAAATGGATTGAAATAAGGTGAAATGATATGTTTCTAAAAAAATTGAGGAATATTTTTCTGACAGGTATTCTTGTTATTTTACCACTGGTTGCATCTATATATATATTGTGGTATTTATTTGTATTCATTGATAATCTTGTTAGACCCATGGTAATTTTGTTATTTAAAAGAGATTTACCCGGAGCAGGTATTATATTAACTCTTCTGGTGATTATGATAACCGGTGTATTTGCAACAAATGTTATTGGCAAAAAAATTATTACAGTAGCGGAAAATTTATTGTTAAAAATCCCACTTTATCGTAATATATATATTAGTTTCAAGCAGTTTTTGGAAGGTCTATTTCACCAGAATAAAGATAGTTTTGAACAGGTAATTATTTTTGAATATCCGCGTAAGGGATTATACCAGATGGGTTTTATTACAAAAGAGACTAGTTCTTTTTTTAATTCGCTAACCGGTAAAGAGTTATATAATGTATTTTTACCGACTACACCTAATCCAACATCCGGAATGTTTATTATGGTTCCCAAGGAAGAAGCAATAATCATTGATATATCAATAGAGGAAGCCCTTAAACTTATTATATCTGCAGGTATTTTAACACCGGAAAAAGTAAAAAGAAAAGAAATGAAGGGTAAATAATATGAAAAAAATAAAATCCAGTTTGATATTAAAGATATTGATATTGATTGTATTTATTCTTAATTGTATTATTATAGCCCGCTTTATGGGAGATATTTATTTACCGGGTGAAACCAGTTCCCTGGAAAAAGCCAGACAGGGAGCCCAATCAGTTGTAACTTACAGTGAAGATTTAGCTCAGAGTTATGGTGTGGCTGAAAAAAAATCGGTAAAAAATGTATTGGCCAAATTCAAGTATGAGATTGAAAAAGCGGATAGCGAGGATGAAGTGGCCAGTCTGATGGTTGATTATGGCCGTCAGATACAGGATACTATATTTCGAGAGCTTCAGAATAAACGGATTAATAAAATATTAAATATTGTTAATGAACAAAAGTTGCCCTCTACAGGCAGGATTACTATTTCCAGTATAGAAGATAAGATTAAATTTGTAGATTCTCATAATATATTAAATGAAGAAACTAAAAACAAGTTGAGGGAAGTACCTCTTAATCAGACTCTTGAATTGAAAATAAAGAATAATACCGCTTCTTTAATAACCTCAGGTAGCTTTTTCAATCAGGTCGATTTTTTACAGACCAAGGTTGCTTCTCTGGAGAGGCAGTTGAAGGTAATAAAAAAGAAAGCCGGTTATTCAGAATTGAGTGGCCAGGGGATTATTATTAAAGTATATGATAAACAGGGAGAAAAAGGAAATACAGGAATCGTCCATGATTCCGATATACGTGATTTAATTAATGAATTATTAATAGTTGGTGCCCGGGGGATTGAAGTTGGTGGTCAGAGATTAACTGCTGTTTCTCCTATTCGCTGTGTAGGTCCTACTATTTTAGTGAATAATAAACCTATAACTGTAAACCCCATTATTATAAAAGCGGTAGGAGACGCAGATGTTTTAGCAAGTAGCTTGGATATTATTCGTAGTAAACTAGAATCATTTGGTATCAAATTGGAAATTATAAAAAAGGAAGAGATAGTATTAAATAAATTGTAAGCAGTTTCATATCTAATATTTTATAAAGGAAAAAATTAACTGATAAAATTTATTCTTTAAAATTTAAGGATAAATCGACTGACAGAAAATTTATGAGGTGAGAATATGAAAAAGTCATTACTACTGTTAATAATAGCAGTAGTATTAATTCCATTATTAGTCTTAACTGGATGTCAGGGCGGGGAATCAGAGCCTGAACAGGAAGTATCAAAATCAATACGAGATAAGGAAGATAAAGATAAAAAAGTAACAGGTGATAAAATAGAGGTTGAAAATGATAAAGAAGGTGAAACAAAAGCTAAAAGTAATAACGAAAACAGCGAATATTATACTTCACCTTTTACCGGTAAATTGGTAGAGGGTAAATTATTAAGAAAAGTTTTGATGGTTAGTATTGAAAATTCACCGGCAGCTCGCCCCCAGAGTGGACTACAAAGTGCAGATATTATTTATGAATTTTTAGTAGAAGGGGGAATAACACGTTTTTTAGCCCTTTACTGGCATGATATACCCGGGAAAATAGGACCGGTCAGAAGTCTGAGGCCATATTTTATTAAAACTGCTGTTCCTTATAACCCTTTACTTTTACATGCAGGGGCCAGCCCGGAAGGATTTAAAATGCTTTCAGAAATAGAGATAAGTAATCTTGATCAGATTTATAACGGGAAATATTATTGGCGTGATAGTAATCGAAATAGACCTCATAATCTTTATACAGGATATTTTAAATTTGCCAATTATTTAAATCAATTAACAGGCCAGGAATATAGTAAACGTTTTTCCTTTCAGCAGATTAAGCTAATAAAAGATAAGGTAAATAAAGCAGAAAATATAAATATAAATTACTGGGGTAATTATAGTGTGAAATATAAATATTCACCCCAGAAAAATGTTTATAATCGTTTTCTTAATTTCGAACAACCTCATCTGACAGAAGATGGACAACAATTAACAGCTAAAAATATTATAATTAAATTTGTTGATACCTCTGTAAAAGATGATATAGGTAGATTAAAAATGACATTGAATGGAAGAGGAAAAGCACTTATTTTTAGAGATGGAGTTGTGATTAAAGGTTACTGGAAAAGTGAAGAGAATAAACTAACTGAATTTTATACAGCTAAAAATAAAGATGTTAAATTAAATCCAGGGCAAACCTGGATTCAGGTGGTACCTAAATCTATTGTAGTTAATTATGGGAAGGGTGAAATTAATGGACAGGGAAGTAAAAGATAAACTAATTGCAAAAGCCAGAGAGGTTCGTAAAAATGCCTATGTACCCTATTCTAAATTTCCTATTGGAGCAGCTATTTTAACAGAGGATAATAAAGTTTTTACTGGTTGTAATATTGAGAATGCAGCCTATGGTCTTACAAATTGTGCGGAAAGAACTGCTATTTATAAAGCTATTGCAACAGGGTATCGTAAATTTAAGGCTATAGCCATAATTGCCGATACTGAAAAACCAATAACACCCTGTGGAAGCTGCCGCCAGGTTTTATTGGAATTTGGGACTAATATTAAAGTTATAATGACAAATTTTAATGGAGATGAAGAAATAAAAACTATTTCTGAATTGCTTCCTTCTTCTTTTAGCAGGGAGGATATTAAGAGTGAAGAATAAATCAGGTTTTGTAACTGTTATAGGTAGGCCCAATGTAGGTAAGTCAACATTGATAAATAAGATAATAGGTGAAAAAATTAATATTGTTACTAATAAACCACAGACTACCCGTAATAAATTGCGTGCTATATATACTGAGGATAGGGGACAGATTGTTTTTGTAGATACTCCTGGTTTTCATAAAGCAAAGGATGAACTTGATAGGTATATGCTTAGCCAGATTTATGATAGTTTAAAAGGTATTGATTTAATAATATTTGTCTTAGATGCTAGCTTTAAATTTGGTAAAGGGGATCAGTATATTTATCGTCAGATTAAACAATCGGGTATTCCTTTTATTGTTGCTCTCAATAAAATTGATAAAGTACAAAAAAAGAAGCTTTTGACAAGGGTTAAAGATTATCAAAAACATGTAGATAAGGATATTGTTCCTATATCTGCCCGACAGGAAAAAAATTTAGATAATTTGTTAACAGAGGCTTTTACTTATTTGCCAGAAGGTCCACAATATTATCCACAAGATATGCTAACAGATCAGCAGGAAAGATTTGTTATAGCTGAATTAATAAGAGAGAAAATATTTATTCTAACCAGACAGGAGATTCCCTATGGAGTTGCTGTTTTGATTGAAGAGATGAAGGATAGGGATGAGGGAAAATTATTTGTTCGTGCTAATATTTATGTAGAACAAAAATCCCATAAAGGTATACTGATAGGGAAAAATGGTTCAATGTTGAAAAATATTGGCCGCAAAGCACGTATGGATATTGAAAAACTACTTAATTGTGAAATATATCTGGATTTGTGGGTAAAAGTACAAAAGGACTGGAGGGAAAATGAGAATTTACTTAAGCGTATGGGTTACAGGGGGTGAGTTAAAAAATGAATTATGAAGAAATAGAAGAATTTTTACCACAGAGATTTAATTCACTGACTGACTTCTGGCAGAAGGCTTATCCAGCTGATATAGCAGATTTTTTACTTAATTTACCTATAAATAAAAAGAAATATGTACTGGAAAACTTATCAATAGAACAACTCAGTGATACAATTCGGGATCTTAATTATGAGACTAATAATTACATTGCCCGTTATTACTCACCAAAAGAGCTACAGAAAATATTGGCTAAGATGTATCCTGATGATGCTGTTGATTTTATGGCTACAATGCCTATAGGTAAAACTAAAATTATACTTAGTAAATTAAAAGCAGAAAAAGCTACTGAATTGCAGAGACTCCTCGGTTATGAAGAAGAAAGTGCCGGGGGATTAATGAATACTGACTATATTGCTTTTTATGAAGATAATAAGGTAAAGCAGGTATTAAGTAAATTAAGAAAATTGATATCTGAACCAGAAATGATATATTATATTTATGTTATTTCTCGCAAAAAAGAGTTGCTGGGTGTTTTATCAGTAAGACAGATTTTAACATATGAGCCGGAAATGAGATTAAGGGATATAATGAATGAAAATGTTATAAAAGTAAATTTAAACATGGATCAGGAAAAAGTGGCAAAAATTTTATCAAAATATGACCTACTTGCTGTACCGGTTGTAAATAAACAGGGTATATTAATGGGTA
>CAYRVO010000103.1:0-5612 GCA_964427565.1 uncultured Halanaerobiales bacterium
AATTAGATGAAAATTAGCAGATTCCTTTTATTTTTCTATTTTTTTCTTGTATAATACTTAAATACACAAGTTACTATCTAAACTTCAGTTGTAACACAAAAAGGTTAGACTGAACAAATTGCAAACAAAAACTTATATTCCTGACTTAATTTAAAAAAATAAAAACCCCCTTCAAAAAACAGGAGGCTGTAATATGTAAATAAATATTCAATTTGTTTATACTATGGTTATAACACAAAAAGGTTAGATTGAACAAATTGCAATTTTTTTGTTAGGAATCTTAGTGAATAGAAGCTTAAAATCAGGTCGAAGCACACGATGTGTTGAGTTAATCTTGGGACAAAAAGTCCCATAGATTATGAACCGTATTTTAAGCGAATATGAACAAATGACTCAAAAATTTGCTTTTTATTAAATATCTTTATATTTCCTTTTTACTTCCTGGCTTGGTGATTGGTACTCCCTGTTCACATAATTCACATTCATCTGCCGGATAAGAATTGACAAATATCTGCAAAACTGGTTTATAAGTATAAGGAAAGCTTACTTGCCCTCCACTCCTGTCTACAAGGGGGCTAATACCTACAATATTAACATCTCTTTCTTCCAGTAATTCAATAACTTCTCTTACTGAACCACCAGTAGTTACTACATCTTCAACAATAAGTACTCTATCACCCGGTGACAGTTCAAAACTCCTGCGCATTTTCATCTTACCTTCTTTTCGTTCAGTAAATACAGATCTTACACCCAGAGCCTGAGCCGCTATATATGATACTATTATTCCACCAATTGCCGGTCCAATAACAACATCAATATCCTCATTCTGCCAGATTCCAGCAATATTTTCTCCCAATTCATTAGCATATTCGGGATGCTGTAATACTTTTGCACATTGTAAATATTTATCGGCATGTCTACCTGAAGAAAGAACAAAATGACCTTCCTGAATAACACCTGTTTTATGAAAAATATCAATTATTCTCGCCTGTGAATACACTTGTTTTTCCTCCTCTTATAACTTTGTTCATAATTATATAACATATTTATAGTTTATCCAAATTATAATTATTATTAGAAAGCTTCAATTTACTATAGTCATTATTACAAATTACTATAACTACTGGAGTTTCCCCATTTTCGATATTGAGCTACCAAAAGGGGTGATTGAAGAATATTGAAATTTTTAGAATAAGAATCTTAACGAAATAAAGGGAGAAATAGGGTCGAACTACAGGATGTAGTGAGCTAATCACGAGTCAGGACGACTCATTGATTAGGAAACCCAATTTCGCACCGCAATTGAGTTTTAGATGATTCTAAAAATTTCATCAATGACGAAATACCCCTTTTGGTAGCTTTTAAATTAATTTTGGGGAAACTCCTTACTATCACTAATATTGACAAGTATTATTATTGTAAAACTATTATTATTTTAGTGGTATAATTTTTTCCAACCTTTATAAACGACTTAACCTTTATTTACTCTAACAGGATATTGCTGAAAAAATGTTGACCTTAATAAATTTGATAATTTATAATCATTTTACCTGGGTTGAATTTCTATTCCCCTGAGTTGATTTAATTCTTATGGCGCAATTAGCATACTTACCTATCAACACAGGCGGGTTGAATTGCTTTTCCCCTGAGTTGACTTAAGTCTTCTATTTTATTTTCTAACATATAGTCTTCCATTTCTCTTAATATCCTCTTACAGGCTTCAGGATCAATTAATGTAGCAGTCCCAATACCAACCGCACTGGCCCCCGCTAAAATAAATTCTATTGCATCTTCTCCTGTCATTATACCCCCCATGCCTATTAGTGGCAAATCTATCTCACTGGCAACCTGATATACCATTCGCAAAGCAACCGGTTTAATAGCCGGCCCGGAGAGGCCTCCAAATGTATTTGCCAGTACTGGTTTCTTTTCTTTAATATCTATGGACATACCCAGTAATGTATTAATTAGTGATATTATATCAGCCCCAGCTTCTTCTGCTACTTTTGCCATTTCCACAATATCTGTAACATTGGGAGAGAGTTTTATAATAAGTGGGCCTCCATAATTACTCCTTACTTTTTTTACTACCTTATATAATAGTTCACGATCAGTTCCAAAAACCATACCTCCACCTGCAATGTTGGGGCAGGAAACATTAATTTCCAGAGCAGCAATCTCTCTATAGGAAGCAAGTTTTTCAGCCATTATAGCAAAATCATCAACAGAATGCCCGGAAATATTAACAAATACAGGTATATTATAGTTATCAATTATCTCTAATTTATTATTAATAAATCCTTCCAGACCTGGATTTTCCAGTCCAATTGCATTCAACAAACCAGAAGCAGTCTCTGCAATACGGGGTGTGGAATTACCTTCACTGGCTTCCAGGGTCAACCCTTTAACTGTCAGGGCACCCAATTTATTAACGTCAATATAATCCTCCAGTTCCTCACCAAAACCACAGGTTCCAGAAGCAGTAATTATCGGATTTTGTAATTGGATCTGACCCAGCTCAACAGATAAATCAGGCTTAATCATCTAGAATCACCTCGGATAAAGAAAAAACAGGACCATCATGACAAACCCTTTGATTGCCATTTTTAGTTTTACATACACAGGATAAACAGACTCCAATTCCACAGCCCATTCTTCTTTCCAGTGATATCTGCCCGGGAATATTAATCTTTTTAGCTAAGTTTTGTACCTTTTTAAGCATAATTTCAGGGCCACAGCTATAAACAAAATCATAAATTCCTGTTTCTGGTTCTTTACTTATAATATCTTCCCATAGTTTGATTACACTTCCTTGATATCCTTCACTACCATCCATTGTTGCAACTTTAATATTTAGAGATAACCTATTAAATTGCTTATAAAAATAATTTAATTCTTCCTTGCTGTTTCCACCAAATAATACAGTTACATCATTATTTTTAACTAAAACTTTAACAAGATAATAAAGAGGTGCTATACCCATACCACCACCAACAACTAAAATATTCTTGTTCTTAAAATCAGTTTTAAAACCTTTACCCAGAGGACCAAGAAGATCTATTTCTGTATTTTCCCCTAATCCACTCATCAATTCCGTTCCTCTACCACTTATCCTGTAAATCAGGCTCAATAAACCTTTTTGCCTATCTATATCATTTATACTTAACGGCCTCCGTAATAAAGGATCATATGAATTATGAGCACTAATCTTTACATGTACAAACTGACCGGGATGACCAGAAAGAACAATATCAGGAGCTATTATTTCCATTTTATAATAGTCTGGACCAACTGGTATATTACTATTAATTCTTGCCATATGACCACCTCTTTTCTTGCATTTTATGAACTATAGTAATCTCTTATAATTAATCATTGTATTGAAGTTTTAGCACCTATCTTCCAAAATTTCATTTATCTCATCTCTCATTTTTTTTGCAGCCATTCTAGCAGCAGGTCCAAATTCGCTTTCTGAAAATTTTTCTTTCCAGGGTTCTCTGGTATAGGCAAAAATTATTCCACGGGCAGAATTTATTAATGCACCCTGTTTATCTGTATCAAATCCATAAGCAATATCTGAAGCAGTCCCACCCTGAACTCCATATCCAGGTATTAAAAAATAGGTGTGGGGCATAGCTTTTCGTAAATATTTTAATTCCCGGGGATAAGTTGCTCCAACAACTGCCCCCAAATTAGAATATCCATTTTCTCCTCTAAAATTTCTACCCCATTGTTCAATATATTCCCCTACCTGTTGATATAGTTTATGGCCATTTTTAAGTTCTAGATCCTGAAGATTCCCTGCACTCTCATTAGAAGTTCTAACCAGAGAAAAAGCCCCTTTATCATTTCTCTGTAAAAATGGTTTTATCCCATCATATCCCAGATAGGGATTTACTGTAAGGGCATCTCCCAAAATCATCTCTTCACCTTCATCCATAGAAGCACTATTATCATGATAGGGATTAAAATGATTTCCACTCAAATATGCAGCAGAATAAGCTCTGGCAGTCGAACCAATATCATTACGTTTACCATCAAGTATAACAATTAATCCCTTTTTACGAGCATAATTAACAGTATCCTCCAGGGCCACAAGACCATGATTACCAAGTAGTTCATAAAAAGCCATCTGTGGTTTTACAGCCACTGCTATATCGGCAATATGATCAATAATAATCTTATTGTATAATGTTACAGCAATAGCTATATCTGAATTATTTGAGTTCTTATCAGTTTTACTCTGCTTAAATATAAAATGAGGCATTAAATCAAGATGGGGATCAAGTCCGACACAGACATGACTATTCTTCTGTTCTACTTTCTCTATTAATCTATCAATAAATAATTTGATCCTTATCACCCCGATTATCATAAACAATTTCTCCTGCTACTACTGTCAATAAGGGTTTACCCCTTAATTCTCGGTTTTTAAAAGGAGTATTTTTACCTTTTGATTTAAATTTACTTATATCAACTTTCCATTTCTTCCGGGGATTAAAGATTGTTAAATCAGCTATAGCACCCTTTCTAATCCCCTTAAAATCAATATCCAGTATCTTAGCAGGATTACTGCCCATTAATCTTACAACATCATGCCAGTCAATAATATTTTCCCTGATTAACTTATCATTTATTAGTGGCAGAGCCGTTTCCAGCCCGGAAATACCAAAGGCAGCATAATTATACTCTCCCAGTTTATCTTCATAAGTGTGTGGTGCATGATCTGTAGCAATAACATCAATAATGCCCTTGCCGAGCCCCTTCTTTAAAGCCTCAACATCAGAACTGCTGCGCAGTGGTGGGTTAACCTTGGTATCCGGATCATAACCCATAACTGCCTTATCAGTTAATGTCAGGTGATGTGGGGTAACCTCTGCTGTTATGTTAAGACCCCTTTTCTTGGCATCCATCACCATTTTCATTCCTCTTTCCGTACTCATGTGAGCGATATGCAGTTTTACTCCCGTCAATTCTGCCAGTTGTATATCACGGGCAATCATTATCTCTTCCGCAGCAGAAGGTATAGGTTTTAAACCAAGTACAGTTGAATAATACCCTTCATTCATAACACCTTCCCCGACCAGATCACTATCTTCACAATGTTCAATTATAGTCATTTCAAAACCAGAGGCATATTCCATAGCCCTACGCATAATTTCACTATTTTCTACAGGTTTACCATCATCAGAAAGGGCAGTAACACCTTCTTCAGCAAGAAAACCAATTTCAGCTAACTCTTGACCATCACTATTTTTGGTAATACTACCAATTGGATATACATTAACAACACCATGAGTCGCTTTTGATTTAATATATTCAACTGTAGCCGGATTATCAGCAACAGGTGAAGTGTTGGGCATACAGGCTATAGATGTAAAACCACCTGCTGCAGCTGCCTCACACCCGGTAATGATAGTTTCCTTTTCTTCAAACCCCGGTTCTCGTAAGTGGGTATGCATATCTATTAATCCCGGTAAAACTAAAGAACCATCAATATCAATAACCCGGTAATCATTATCTTCTATACTTCCTGCAACTTTTTCTATTTTATCACCGGAAATTAAAATATCATATTTAGCGAATTGAATCTCAAAATTATTCTGTAACGC
>CAYRVO010000104.1:0-5600 GCA_964427565.1 uncultured Halanaerobiales bacterium
CAGGAAGTTAAGTGAAGGATTCTTTCTTGCTACCAGTAAAACAACAAAATAAATGGCAAATTCAATGAAATAACGGTTACGAATAAAGGTATTTGCTTTTTTCTCATTCATATTAAGTGAGCGTTCTATATGTATAACCCTTAGTCTTAATATAAGTGTACTTATTATTATGCCAAATAATAATCCCATCATAGTTGGAAATTCACCGCTTAACAGGGAATATACAACTGGAATTACTGCAATTATATAGCTACTCTTAATAATTTCTTTCTGCATTTTTACAGGGTCATCAACGTATTTCATTTATGCCCACCTATCTATTCACACACTAAATATCAGGAAAATTGCTATTACCAGGGAATAAATTCCGGTAGAACCAGCAATAATCTGTCCCAATAACATGGTGGTTATAATTGCACCCCGTGCTTCTGGCTGCCTCCTTACAGCTGCAGTAGCTTTACCGGCTGCAAACCCCATTCCTACACCGGGGCCAACACCAGCAATTACAGCAAAACCAGCACCAAGCAGGGAAGCTATTCTGATAATAGAACGTATTACATCGGGTGAAAATTCTATCATCTACTTACCCTCCTAACTAAGTAAACTATGATTTAGCAACAGAAATATATGCTATTGCTACCATACCAAAAATTAAAGCCTGTATAGCGCCAACAAACAAATCAAACCAGGCATGTAATGGTACGGGAATTAATCCCGGAGCTGCCTGATAAATAAGAGTAATAATTATTCCTCCCCCGACAACATTACCAAATAAACGAAAGGAATGAGAAATTGGTTTTGCCAGCTCACCCACTACATTTAATGGTAAAAGAAAAATAACGGGTTCACCAAAACTCTTAATATAACCCCAGACACCTTTTTCTTTCATACCCTGGTAATGACTAACTAAAAATACTACAAGAGCTAAACCCAGAGTAGTATTAAGATCACCGGTTGGACTGGGAACACCGGGTAATAGACCTATTAAGTTAGCTATAGCTACATAAATAAATATTGTTGCAATAAAAGGTAAAAATTTTCTTCCCTCTCCCGGTAACATGGGTTCTATCTGATCCTCAATAATAGATACAATAAATTCCAGGATATTTTGAGCCCCATCCGGTCTCATCTTCAGGTTTCTAGTAATTACAGCCATAACAAGAACAGTAAAAATAACTACAAACCAGCTGACAAGTAATGTATCTGTAACCGGTAACTGTTCCATACCAAATAAATGTGTTATTACCTTTGGACCAGGATTCATATCCTAACCTCCTCTAGTACTATAATAAATTCCGTTGATTCATAAATAGTTTAATTTTTAACCGCAAATTATATTAAAATAATATTTATATTATTATTTATTTACTTTTCTTTATTCATTATCATCAGAATCATGATTATTATTAATGATCTTAACTATTAATTTATAATTAGAATAAAAACCGGAGCCTACTCCTAAAAGAAGCCCGGTTATCTTAAATATGTATTCTCTGCCCATAAAATTATCCAGTATATAGCCCAGAAAAAAACCTACACCAATATTTATTACCATTATTATACCCAACTGAGTTAATAAACCAAGGGCATTTAAAATACCCTGCCAGTCTTTTTTATTCATGATATTTACCTCATATTTAAGAACCTGTAACCAAGTAATAGCAACTGAACAGAAAATAGTTACTACTATATAATTTAACATAATTCAACAACAAATTCAAGATATAAATTTCACAAAAATACACATCCATATTTTTATAATATCACAAAATTATAAACGTGTTTTTTCCAGTCTAGAACCCTCAGCAGGTAAGTCAACGGAAAATATACCAATTCTCCAGGCCCCATATATCAAACTACCTATTATCAAAATTAATAATATTACAGCATGCTGAAAGTTAGAACCATTTATTATCAAAGCCATCAATCCCAAGAATATACTTATTCCATATACAATCAAAACCGCTTCTGCCTGATTCCAGCCCAGAGCCAGTAAACGGTGATGAATATGACCATTATCTGCTTTACTTATAGGTCTTTTATTATACAATCTCCGGATTATAGCAAAAATAGTATCAAAAATAGGAATACCAAGAGCTAAAACAGGAACAATCAAAGTTACTGCCGCAGCACTTTTCAGGGCACCTGTTATTGAAATTGCAGCCAGTAAATAACCAAGAAACATTGCTCCCACATCACCCATAAAAATTTCTGCAGGATAAAAATTAAATTTAAGAAATCCCAGAGAACTGCCGGCCAGTGATAAAGCTAAAATAGCAGCAAATATCTGTCCTTCCTGTAAACCAACTAAAAATAAAGTTATTGCTGCAATAGCTGAAACCCCGGAAGCAAGCCCATCAAGTCCATCTACCAGATTAACAGTATTTGTTATCCCAACTATCCACAGGATTGTAAAAGGAATACTCCAGACTCCCAGGTAAAAAAGTCCACCAAATGGATTGGTAATAAATTGTACTTCGATACCAAAAGCTATTAATATTATTGCAGCACCAACCTGGCCCAATAATTTAACCACAGGACTTATCTCACATAAGTCATCAATAACCCCTACAAAAATGATAAAAGTACCACCCAGCAATATACCCACTAATCCCCTGCTCAGGGAAGAAAATAGGAGAACAGAGATAAGAAAACCTCCATAAATTGCTATTCCTCCAATACTGGGAACAGGCTTGCTATTAATTCTTCTATCATTTGGCTTATCTATAGCTCCTAAGAAAAATGCCAGCTTTTTAGATAATGGTGTAAGGCCAATTGTAACTATTAAACTGGTTATAAAAGACATTATAAAAAGCAATATAATTCATCCCTTCATATCACTTATATCCTAACAATTATAAAGATAATATGCAAAGGAAATAATTGTTATTTCTATCTTGTACCATATAAACGGTCACCGGCATCACCCAGACCAGGAACTATATAAGCATGATCATTTAATTTTTCATCTATAGCAGCTGCATAAATGTCAACATCAGGATGCTCATTCTGAACTCTCTCTACTCCTTCAGGGGCAGCAATAAGACACATGAATTTTATATTGCGGGGATTACGTTCCTTGACAAAATTAATACCAGCAGCAGCAGAACCTCCGGTTGCCAGCATAGGATCAACTACAATTAAATCCCTTTCTTCCACATCTGTTGGTAATTTACAGTAATACTCTACAGGTTCCAGAGTATCTGGATCACGGTATAAACCTACATGTCCAACTCTGGCAGTAGGAATCAATTTTAAAACTCCATCTAACATACCAAGACCAGCCCTTAAAATTGGTACAACACCTATCTTCTTACCAGCCATCATACTAAATTTAGCTTTTTTTATTGGGGTTTCAATTTCTACATCTTCCAGGGGAAGATCCCGTGTTACTTCGTAGGCCATTAAAGTAGTAACTTCTTTAACTAATTCCCTGAATTCCTTGGGACCCGTATCTTTATTCCTAATTAATGTAAGTTTGTGTTTAATCAATGGATGATCTATTTCTGTAACCTTACTCATTGTAATTTAATTCTCCCCTTCCATAGCTGTCATTTTGTTAATTCTACGTTGATGCCTTTTCTTTTCAGAAAACTCAGTACCCAACCATGTATTTACTATCTCTTTAGCAAGATCAGAACCAATTACTCTTGCACCCATGGTCAAAACATTTGAGTTATTATGCTCTCGCGTTGCTTTTGCTGAAAAAACATCATGACAGAGAGCAGCCCTAATTCCATCTATTTTATTTGCTGCAATTGACATACCTATACCAGTACCACATATTAAAATTCCCCTACTATAATCACCATCAGCTACCACCCGGGCGACTTTAGCAGCAAACTCAGGATAATCAACTGATTCAGTACTATCAGTACCCATATCTGTAACAGAAATCCCTTTTTTATTAAGTAAATTCTTTATTTGCTTTTTTAATTGTATACCTGCATGATCTGAACCAATTGCTACATTCATTTTAGCAAAATCACTCCTCATTATATTATTCTGGACAACCTTTGATTTTCCTTCATCAAATATATATTGCTTGAAGTTAGTCAAGAAATTTTTCAGGGCAGCTTTAATTTCCTCTTTTGTCTTTCTATACATATCTAAAGACATACCATAGGGATCACTAATATCTAAATTCTCACCACTATTTGCAAATTCCTTTAGTGTATAAACCTTATCTTTAAGATTATAACCTTTTTTTTCTAAGTATTTTTTATGATAAACAGTCATTGTCAAAATTAAATCTGCTTCTGAAAAAAGCTTTTTGTTTATCGCTTTTGTACTGTGATTAGTAAGTTCTATATGTTCTTCAGCAAGAACCTTAACAGCTTTTTCATTTGCTGCCTTACCTGAAAGTGTAGAAATACCAGCGGAATCAACTTTCATTTCAATATTCTCTTCTTTAGAAACCATTTTTTTTAACAGCTGTTCTGCCATTGGGCTACGACAGGTATTACCGGTACACATAAATAATATCTTCATCCATTTCACTCCCTAAAATATACCCGCAAATTTAAGACCAATAACAATCAACCCTACACCACCAAAAATCTGAGCATTATCTCCTAGCCAGTGGCCAATTTTTGATCCCAATAGTAAACCACTTCCCATCATTAATGCTGCCACTAATCCAAAAACAAGCACTACAGATATATTAAATCCTATCATACCCAGGCTAACACCGATAGAGAGAGCATCTATACTTACACTGGTAGCAACTGCTAAAACCCCCCAGCCTGTAAGACTAAAAGAAGCCAGTTTATCATCATCTTCAAGTTTACTTTCAATTATCATATAAAATCCAATCAAAAGTAATAATCCTGCACCTACAAGGTCAAAAACATAATCTATATTACCCTGAATACCGGTAAAATTCCTGATAATATTTTTAATATAATTACCACCAAAGTAACCAATTAAGGGCATAAAAATATGGAAAACACCTATAATTAAACTTAGCCTGATAATTTTATATAAACGAAAACGCTGTGTTCCAAATGCCATTGCTACTGAAAAAGCATCAGTACCAAGTGCAACAGCTATTGCCAGTGCTTCGATTGTTATCCAACCCCTTTTTTCTTAATTTAAGATTTATTCTTCATATATATAGACATTTTACTTAATATATATGTCCTTTGAACTGGCCCTATGTAAACGATTCATAATAGCCTGTCCCAGTCCTTCTGCAGGTAATTTTTCAACTACTAAAAGATCATAATCAGTATTGTCGAGTTCCCTTAATAAATTAAACAATTTATGAGCTATTAATTTTAAATTATTTCGTGATCCCATTTTCATAACATTTTTCGAATTTGCAATAAGATTATCATTAATAGTTTCTTCTGTTAACAAAAATACAGGCTTATTATAGTTTTTTATACAGTTTTCTATTTTATTTATATTTTTTTTATCAATTAGAATCAAAGGGGTCCGGGGAGAGTAATGCTTATATTTCATACCGGGTGAGGGAGGCGCATCATCCTTATATTCATTTTTACAGCACTGAATATTATAGCCCAGTACTGCTGATAATTCTTCCTGTGTAACCCCACCGGGTCTTAATACCTCCGGTTTCTCCTTTGTCATATCTA
>CAYRVO010000105.1:0-5581 GCA_964427565.1 uncultured Halanaerobiales bacterium
CGGGGGGATTGATATTAATGAGATAAATCCCTCAACACTTGAGTCAAAATTAGTAGAAGGTTTATATTTTGCTGGAGAAGTTATAGATGTTGATGGTTATACAGGTGGTTATAATCTACAGATAGCATTTTCAACTGGTTATTTAGCCGGTATAAGTTGTTAAACTTAATTATTAAACAAGATCCCTGGCAAAAAATTTGTAATTTGTTCAATCTAACATTTTTGTGTTATTACCATTTAATAAAATTAAAATGGATAAATTAATATCTGGTTAATAATTCTTTGAATGTTATTACATTAATATTTTTATTGTCAATATATCTTATTAATTTGGAAAATTTATGAGGACTTAAATTATATAAATGATCAGCCTCTTTATTAATATCATGAAAAACAAGAATTAAGGGTATATTTTCTTTACTGCTTTTAATTATCCAATTTTTTAAAGAAACAAGTGTGGTTGTTTTAAGGACAACCTTTATATTAGCATCTATTTCCTGGTTGATTTTTAAATTCATTAATTTATTACTTCTGGCAATTTGATAATTTTTACTAACGATATCAGAAATTGTATCATTCCACTTTGACATTGGACTACAGAAACTGGCATAATTTTTTGTTATCAATTTGTTATCATATAGAAAATTTTTTGATTTCAATATTTCTTTTTCGATTCCCGGGGGTGTTAATTGTAAAAGATTAGGATGATGAACTGTATGAGATCCAATTTCCCAGCTATGATCAATTAAATCATGTAACTGTGATAGATTTATATGTTTATCTTGATTAACAAAAGCTGTAGGAATAAAAACCACACCAGGTATCTCATACTTTTTCATAATTGTAAAAGCATTTGTATATACTCCCCGGTATCCGTCATCAAAATTTAATATTAGATTGTATTCTGCCTGTACAGTAAGTTGCCAGGATAGTAAAATAAGTATTATTAGTATAATAAGTGCAATTTTATTCAATTTTATCACCTTTCCTATGATTAATTTCTAGATAAATATGAAATATACCTCTTTTTATTTTCTAATCTTATGTATAAGTTGGGTTTATCCATTTACGATTCTAAAAATTTCTTTAATGACGAAAACTTCCTTTTTGCAGAAGTTATTCAGATTTGGGTAAACTAAACTTGAAGCTTAATACTTGCAATAAAACTTATTATATCATAAACTAAGCATAGAAATAAGTTATTTGCTCCTTGCTCCACTACTGGAGTTTTTTAAAATCAGGGGGGTTATAATGGATAAAATTCGCAGACATGTATATATAGAAGGAAGAGTACAGGGAGTAGGTTTTAGATCATCAGTACGTTATAAAGCACAGGAATTTAATATAAATGGCTGGGCAAAAAATCTATATGATGGTAGAGTGGAAGCCATTTTCACAGGATTTAAAGATGATGTTAACAAGATATTAAAATATGTAAAACATGGTCCGCGATTTGCCCGGGTTAATAGTGTAGATATAAGAGAGGAAGAGTATAGAAATAAATTTAATAGCTTTCAGATTAAATTTTAATTTAGAGGAGTTGATTACTATAGCAAGATTATATGGAGATAGAATTGTTTTAAGAGAGTACAGAGAGAGTGATTTATTGCCTATAAGAAAGTGGGTAAATGAAGCCGAAATAGTTAAATACCTATCTAATAGTTTTTTATATCCCCAATCAGAAGAGCAAACACGTGATTTTCTTGATAGAGCAATGTCAGACGAATGGAAGGGATTTGTAATAGCCGAAAAAGAAACAGGGGACTATATAGGTCAGGTAGATTTTGTTGAACTTGATCAAATAAATGGGGTAGGAGAAATTGGAATAGTTATTGGTGATCCCCAGTTAACTTCAAGAGGAATAGGTACAGAAAGTTTAAAAATTGTTTTAGATTTTGCTTTCAACAATTTAAGATTACATAGGATTGAACTTGTATGTTGGAGTTTTAATAAAAGAGCGCAAAAAGCATATGAAAAAGTGGGTTTTAAAAAAGAAGGTGTCAGAAGACAGAAATTATATAGAGATGGTAAATATTATGATGAATACTGTTATGGTATTTTAAAAAAGGAATGGGATAAACTAAATGGATAAATATGAATTAATAGCAACAACAACATTTGGAGTAGAATCTATTGTTAAACAGGAAGTTAAAGATCTGGGATATGATATAAAAGAGGTAAAAAACGGGAAAATAGTTTTTACAGGTGACGAAAAGGCAATATGCCGTGCCAATATTTGGTTACGCTCTGCAGAAAGAGTGTTATTAAAAATCGGAGAATTTCCGGCAACAGATTTTGACCAGTTATATGAGTCCTGTAAATCATTACCCTGGTCGGAATATTTGCCTGAAGATGCAAGTTTTCCTGTAACAGGGAAATCGGTTAAGTCAGAATTACATCATGTACCCAGTTGCCAATCTATAGTCAAGAAAGCTATTGTAGATAATATGCAGAATAAATACAAAAAAAAATGGTTTGATGAAGATGGTCCTGAATATAAAATAGAAGTAGCATTATTAAAAGATGAAGCTACATTGACTATTGATACAAGTGGGTGGGGGTTACATAAAAGGGGTTATCGTGATTTAACTACAAAAGCACCTTTACAGGAAACAATAGCTGCAGCTATGATTTATTTAAGTCGCTGGGATAAAGATAGAATTTTGATAGATCCTTTTTGTGGTTCTGGTACTATTCCTATAGAAGCTGCTATGATCGCCAAAAATATTGCTCCTGGTTTGAGAAGGGATTTTGCAGCACAGAAATGGCCCAATATATCACAGAAAATATGGGATGATGTTCGTCAACAAGCATTAGCAAATATAAAAAAAGATGTAGAACCCAGGCTTATAATGGGAACTGATATAAATAGTGATGTTATAGGTATCTCCTGTCATCATGCTCAGAAAGCTGGAGTGGAAGATATTGTACATTTCCAGAAAAAATCTTTTGCTGATTTTTCAACTTCAAGGAAATATGGTTATATAATTACCAATCCACCTTATGGGGAAAGAATGAAAGAAGATGTTGAAAGCTTATATAAAGAAATGGGTAAAACACTCTTACTGCTGGAAACCTGGTCATTTTATATATTAACTTCAGATATGCAATTTGAATCATTGTTTGGTAAACAAGCCAGCAAAAGAAGAAAACTTTATAATGGTGGTATTAAATGTAATTATTATCAATACTACGGTCCCTGGCCTCCAAAGAGCAATTAAAGAAAGGAAGACTATTAGATGCCAAAAAAATATCTACCTATATTATCAGGCTTAGGATATAGTATAATATTTGGATTTTCTTTTTTATTTACAAAAAATGCATTAACAAATATAAATCCCTTTCATTTACTTGCCTATCGTTTTTCTATAGCAGCAATTACTTTAACATTATTATTATTTCTGGGTTTTATAAAAATAAGCTATAAAAATAAAAATGTAAAGATATTATTATTGCTGGTTATAACAGAACCGGTATTATATTTTATTTTTGAAACTTTAGGGATAAACAAAACAACATCTTCTGAAGCAGGATTAATGATATCATTAATACCTGTTGCTGTAACTATACTTGCTACAATATTTCTTAAAGAAAAACCATCCTGGAAACAATTGATTTTTATAATTCTTTCAGTTCTGGGTGTAATTTTTATAATTTTAATGAAAGGTAAATTAGATGTTAAATCAAATTATCTGGGACTAATCTTACTTGGAGGAGCAGTATTAAGTGGAGCTATATATAGTATTATGTCTCGTAGGTTATCAATAGATTTCAAACCACTGGAGATTACTTTTTTTATGATGTGGTCAGGAGCGATAGTATTTAATATAATTGCTATAATAAATTTTGATAGTAATATAAAGGCATATTTTTTACCTTTATTAGAATTTGATATTTTAATACCAGTAATATATCTTGGTGTTCTTTCATCAGTTACTGCTTATTTTTTACTTAACTTTACTTTATCCCGAATAAAATCTTTTCAGAGTTCAGTATTTGCCAATCTTGTTACTGTTATCTCAATAATAGCCGGTGTAACATTTCGTAATGAGCCCTTTTACTGGTTTCAGGTTGTAGGGGCTGTAGTTATTATACTGGGTGTATGGGGTACAAATTATTTTGGTGAACTTGAAAAACCGGCAGAAGAAATAACTTCCTGAATACTTTAGTTATTATTGGGGTTTTTTTCATCTATTAAATGTATGCAGGTTTGGTATCTAATTTATACATTTTTTCCTGATAATCGTTGAACATACGGGCGGCAGAAAAATCATTTATGGCCATTTCTATACTTTCATACATCATATCTACCCATTTTTGATGATTGTTATAATATGTATCTATTACCTCTTCACGGATAATCATATACAGAGCCCTTATATCTTTTTCATCTTCATTTAGCTGATTGTTATCTTTAAATTCCGAAAATAATTCATCAAGTATCCAGCCTGTTAATCCATGTTTTACTCCTTCTGCAACCCAGCCATCAAGTACACTTAAATTTAAAACACCATTAGCAGCCGCCTTCATTCCAGAAGTACCACTTGCTTCCATGGGTCGCCGGGGATTATTTAACCATACATCACAACCCTGAGCAAGATATTTTGCTATTTCCATATCATAATTTTCCAGAAAAACTATACTATCTCTATATTTTTTATCCATGTCAACTAATTTTGCTATCATCTGTTTACCATAATCATCAGCTGGATGAGCTTTACCGGAAAATACTAATTGTAATTTTCCTTCCTGCAGTAAATCATCAATTTTATCGGTATTACTAAATATTAAACCACTTCTTTTATAGGCAGCAGCTCTGCGGGCAAAACCAATAAGAACTTTATTAATATCCATAGTACTTCCTGTTTTTTGTTTAATATAATCCAGCAATTTTTGTTTAATTTCCTGATGTGTTTCCCATAAATTTTCTTTATCCTGATAGGCTTTTTTTATTTTCTCATGTTGCCAGGTATTAATATGAACACCATTTGTTATATGGATAATAGGAGCCGAATTATCAAGATCAGACCACATATTTCGTGCAGTCTCACCATGAATTTCAGAAACTCCATTGGCCAGTGAAGACATACGTAAACAGGCAGCCGTCATATTAAAGGGATTACCCCCGACTTTTTTCAATTGTTCTTTAGTTAAACCATAATTACTTTTTACACTGAACATTAGATCAAGTTGATGTTCTTCATTACCTGCGGCTACAGGTGTATGTGTTGTAAATATAATTTTTCCTTTCATTTTCTGTAAAGCATCATCAAAATTAAGATTATTTTCTTTCATTTCTGTATTTATAAGCTGCAGACCCGCAAATGCTGCATGGCCTTCATTAAAATGATATTTTTTAACATTTATATCAAGTGCTTTTAAAGCTTTGATTCCTCCAATACCGAGAAGTATTTCCTGTGCTATACGGTCTTCTTTTTTTCCTTCATAAAGTTTATCTGTAATCCAGCCGTATTTACTTTCGGGTTTACCAGTATCCAGTAGATATAAAGGGGCATTATTAAAAGCAGTAACTTTCATTATTTTAACAGGTACTTCTTCATTTTTTAAAGTAATATTTATT
>CAYRVO010000106.1:0-5561 GCA_964427565.1 uncultured Halanaerobiales bacterium
ATATTCAACCGAAAATTTCAGACTAATTTTTATGAAAAATATTTTAAAAAAAAGAAGGGATATTTAATATTATCTTGAATATATATATAAAGGTTATAATGTTATGATAATAAATATATAAAATAAATAAAGGAAGTACATAAAATGTTAGATAAATCTAGTAACACTCCATTATATTTACAATTAAAAGAATTAATATATGATAGAATCACAAAAGGTATTTATGAAATTGGAGAAAGTATCCCATCAGAAAGTGAGATACAAAAACAGTATAATATAAGTAGGATTACCGTTCGAAGAGCTGTTATGGAATTAGAAAAAAAGGGTTATCTTGTTAAAAGGCCAGGAAAGGGTACTTTTGTTAAAAAAGAAAAAGCCGAGGAAAAAGTTGCTCAGGAGTTAAATAATATATCGACCTGGACAGAAACTATGAAAAAGCAAGGCTATAAACCAGGTACATCTCATATAGAAATTTCTACTGTAGTTCCACCAGAGGAAGTTGCTCAGGTATTAAATATTAATTCAGATACTAAAGTAGTAAAAATCAAGAGATATAGAACTGGTAATGGTATACCTTTTTCTATAATGAATAATTTTATATTGCAACATTTTGTGCCGGATATAGAAAAGAGTGGTTTAGCAAATGAATCATTATATAATGTCTTAGAAAAAAAATATAATATTAAGTTCGGAAAAGCAACTGAAATGGTAGAAGCAAGAAAAGCAACTGAAGAAGAAAGTGAATTCTTCAATATTGACGAGGTTTCCCCAGTGTTAGCAATTACCAGATATACGTATGATCCTAATGGTGAACCTTTCGAAGTTGTTAAACAGGCTACCAGGGCTGATTTATATAAATATGTAGTTACTTTAAAAGGTAAAACTGGGAGGAGAAGCAAATAGTTTATTTTTATAAGGTTAAACGTTATAATGATATAAGGTTAAACGTTATAACAATATAATGTAATAATTAATTAAAAAAAGGGGGAGGAATATGACTTCTTATCTTATTGGAGTAGATATTGGTACAGAAAGTGGAAGAGCAGTATTATTTAATCAAAATGGGAAAGTAGTATCTTCATCTTCTTATAATTATCCTGTTTATTATCCGGGAAAAGGTAAAGCAGAACAAAACCCTGAAGATTGGTGGCAGGCAACGATTGTTAATATCAAAAATGTTATTACTGGGGCAGATATAGATACAGAAAAAATATCAGGAATAGGTGTTTGTGGACAAATGCATGCAGCTGTTCCTATAGATAGTAAGGGGAATGTATTATTAGAAAAAGTTCCAATTTGGTGTGATAAAAGAAGCAGAATTGATGATTTAAAAAATACAGGATTAAAAAATATAACTGCAAATACGGTAAATCCTACTTGGACCGGGTTTAAAATAAGGTGGTTTAAAGAGAATCATCCTGAGCTTTATAAAAATACCTATAAATTTTTGGCCTGTAAAGACTATATTAATTATATGTTAACAGGTGAAATTTATACTGACTATTCAGATGCTTCTGGAACCTATTTATTAGATATACATAAAAATGATTGGTCAGAAAAAGTAATAAATATGTTGAATATAGATTCTAAAAGACTTCCTTCTATTCGTAGAAGTAATTGTATAATTGGTACTGTTAAAAAAAATCTTTTAAACGATTTGGGAATAAATAAAAATAGAGATATTAAAGTAGTATGTGGAGGCGGAGATATGATGTGCCTTCTCCTTGGTGCTGGTATGGTTGAAGAAGGTATTGGTTGTGATGTGACGGGAACAGCTGCAGATGTTTCTTGTTGTAGCAGGGAACCTTTATTAGATGAAAGAATAATGAATCTTCATCATGTAGTAGAAGACTATTGGGTTCCCTATGGAATTCTTGACAGTGGTGGTGGTAGTTTACAATGGTTTAAAAATAATTTTGGAAAAATAGAAGAGAAAAAAGCTGAAAAAGAAAATATTTCAGTTTATGAAATATTTAGCCAGCAGGCTTCTTCTGTAAAACCGGGAAGTAATGGGTTAATATTTTTACCATATTTAATGGGTGAACGTAATTTAGGAAGTGTTAATTCCCGGGGAGTATTTTTTGGAATGGATAGTACACATAATAAGAAACATTTGATCAGAGCAATAATGGAAGGAGTAACTTATGATTTGAAACAGAGTCTTGACATTATAAAAGAAGAATTAAATTTATTAGAGTTACGGGTAATCGGTGGTGGTGCCAACAGTGATGTGTGGCTTAATATAAAAGCTAATATTTATAATATACCTATTTTAACACTGGATAATTTTGAAGGTGGAGCCATAGGGGCAGCAATTTTAGCTGGTGTAGGAACTAAAGTCTTTACAGATGAGAAAGAAGCAGTAGAAAAAATGATTAATATAGAAAACAAAATATATCCTGCTCAGGAGGAAATTAAATTATATGATAAATATTATAAATTGTTTAAATTATTACATGATGATTTCCAGGAATATTATCGAAAATTAGCAAAGTTGACCAATTAAGGAGGTATTTATTATGATTAAAGGTTTTAATGGTAGAATATTAAAAATTGATTTAAGCAATAAAAAACACAAGACATTACCACTTTCAGAAGAAAATATCAAAATTTATCTTGGTGGAAGAGGGTTAGCAGCAAAATTTTATCATGACTTAATAAAGTCTGAAACTAAACCCCTGGCAAAAGAAAATAAAATTATATTTATGACTGGGCCTTTAACTGGAACAATGGTTCCTTCCAGTACAAAATTTTCTTGTTCTACAAAATCTCCAGAAACAGGTCATTATCTTTGTTCTAATTCAGGAGGATTATTTGGACCATATCTAAAAAAAGCCGGTTTTGATGGTATTATTATTGAAGGTAAGGCTGATAAGCCATTATATATTGTACTTAATAATGGGGATGTATCATTTTGCAGTGCTGAAAAGTACTGGGGATATAAGGTAAGTGAATTTGAAGGAATAGTAAGAAATAAACATAATTTAAACAATCCAAGTATTATGTGTATCGGTCCTGGAGCTGAAAACGGTGTAGTATTTTCATCTATTCAGGTTGATGGAAGAAGTTTTGGCCGTGCTGGAGCAGGAGCAGTTATGGGTTCTAAAAACTTAAAAGGTATGATTGTAAAAGGGAACGGTAAAATTCCTGTTGCAAACAATGAAAGTATTAAACAAAAGTATAAAAAATTGTGCAAAGAAGCCCGGGAAAGTAAAAGCAGTATGACTGAGTATGGTACCTTACAACTTATAGATGTAATTAATAGTGCGGGATGTTTGCCTACCAGAAATTTTCAGTCAGGGGTCTTTAAATATGCAGACAATATTAATGCTGAAAAGATGAAGAAAGATTATTTCGTTATGAATAAAGGTTGTTATAGTTGTCCAATTGCCTGTGAGCAAAACTGTCAGGTAGATAGTGGAAAATATAAGGGTACAAAGATTGACCCTGAGTATGAAACTGTAGGCTTACTTGGTTCAAACTGTGGGATAAATGATTTTGGAGCAATAATGAAAGCAAATGAATTATGTGATGAATATTCTATAGATACAATGTCAACTGGTGGTATTATTGCGTTGGCCATGGAATTGTTTGAACGAGGAATATTAACTTTTGAAGACACAAATGAAATTGATTTAAAATTTGGTAATGATAAGGCATTGATTCAAGTGATACATAAAATTGCAAATAAAAAAGGAATCGGTGAACTATTATCACAGGGAATGAAGGGAATACTTAAAGAAATACCAGAAGCTGAAAAATATGCTATTCAGGTAAAAGGACTACCTTTAGCTGCCTATGATCCCAGAGGATTACATGGTATGAGTTTAACATATGGTACTTCTAGTAGGGGGGCCTGTCATAATGTAGGGGGTTATACTGTTAGTACAGAATTGGGAACTAATGATTGTGATAGGTTTGCTTTTGTAGGTAAAGGAAAACTTGTAAAAAGCAAACAGGATGTAAGAGCTTTTTTGGATAGTTTAGGTGTATGTACTCAGGTTCGGCGTTTGCTTGGCTTTACTGCCGAGCCCAAAGAAGTGGTTCTTAAAGATGTAACAGGTTTTGATTTCACACCACATTTAATGGAGATTGGTGAGAGAATATACAATCTGGAACGGAAAATTTTGACAACAGAAGGTATTACTAGAGAAGATGATTATTTGCCACCGCGAATGGAAGAACCACTTACGGAAGGACCAACCAGTGGTCATAATGTTAGTAAAAAGAATTATGAATTAATGCTTAATGAATACTATAAAGAACGAAATTGGGATAAAAATGGAATACCTACTGATGAATGTCTACAAAGACTTAATTTAAAGGAGTGTTAACAATATGAGTTATACAATAAATAATTTTAATGAAATGAATAAAAAAGAAGCAGATACTACTTTTCCAGAACTTCTAGAAAAAAAAGAAGATAAAGTATTAAGGGATTCATATATCATGATTTCTCCGGATAATTCAGAAACAGAAGACTTGACTGCTGGTTTTACAGCTGTTTATCCAGGTTGTTCTACGGGAGGACATAGTCATTGTGAATATGAAGAAATATATTTTATTACTAAAGGTAAGGGGATAGCTAAGATTGGGGAAGAAAAATTCGATATAGAAGCAGGAGATTGCTTTCATATTCCTTATGGAGGTGCCTATCATCGCGTTTTTAATCCCAATAATGAAAATCTTGAATATTACTGGGTGTTAAATTCAAAATAAATTAAAAGGAAGGAGATTAGTTTTATGGAGTACAATGTTTTTGTGGCATCCCGTTCTTACAGTAAATATAGTAAAAGAACAAAACAATTTTTGCAGGATAACAACTGTATAGTGGATTATAACACATTGGATAGGCCATATAAAGAGCAAGACCTTCTTCAAATAATAGAAGAATACGATGCAATAGTAGTTGGTGTTGATGAAGTAACAGAAAAAGTTATAAAAAAGGGCAAAAAATTAAAAGTAATTGCTAAAAATGGTGTAGGTGTTGATAATATTGATTTGAATGCTGCTACTGCCAAGGGAATTTATGTTATTAATGCACCTGGCTCAAATAGTCCCTCTGTTGCTGATCTGGCTGTAGCACTAATGTTGTCATTGGGTAGGAAAATTCCTGCAGTGAATAAAATGACAAAAAATGGGTTATGGAAAAGAAAGCTAGGCTTTGAATTATGGGAAAAAACAGTTGGAATAGTTGGTACTGGTGATATAGGTAAAGGGGTTGCCAGAAGGCTATCAGGATTTAATTGTAACTTACTTGCGTTTGATATAAATAAAAATGAAGATTTTGCACATGAATATAATGTAAAATATAATAATTTGGATGAACTTTTAAAACAATCTGATTATGTAACACTTCATCTACCTCTAAATAGGAAGACAGAAGATTTAATTGATCTTAATAGATTTAAATTAATGAAGAGAAATTCATATTTGATTAATACTGCTCGAGGTGGAATTGTGAATGAAAAAGCACTTTATACTGCTTTAGAAGATGATATTATTGCAGGTGCAGCCTTTGATGTATTTAAGGAAGAACCTCCACAGAAGAACAAATTATT
>CAYRVO010000107.1:0-5520 GCA_964427565.1 uncultured Halanaerobiales bacterium
TCTTCTTCAGCCCTTTTGATAATCTTTTCATTTATATCAGTAAAATTCTGAACATAGGTCACATCATAACCCTTATATTCGAGATATCTTCTCATTACATCATAATTTATAGCACTCCTGATATGACCTAAATGGGAATAATTCTGTACTGTCAAACCACAGACATACATATTTACTTTCCCATCCTGTACAGGTTTGAATTCTTCTTTTTTACCTGTTAATGTATTATATACCTTTATCAATTTATTCAGCTCCCTATTAAATTCAATGCCCGGTCAAGCCTTTTTTCTACTTCTTCTGACCCCAAAATATAGATTACATGGTTCAATTCCGGACCCGAATTTTTTCCGGTCAATGCTAATCTAACAGGATGATATACCGTGCGTGCACTAACCGGTAATTCCTTTTTCATCTCACTAAATATATTATTAATAATATCCAATTTAAATTCATCTAAATTATAAATTTTTTCTTTAAGGGTAGCAAATACAAGTTCTACACCATCTGCTTCAAATTCATCTATAGCCTCTTCTTTATCTTCATATTCTAAATCAGAGAAAAACAATTCAACTTTTTCTGGTATCTGAGTGAGATAATCCACTTTGCTACGTCCAACTTCAATAACCTTCTTTAACCAGTCTCTTTTCTCTTCTGAAATTTCATCACTAATAAAACCTGCATCCTGTAGAAATGGTATTGTCAGTTCTACAATTCTATCCAGTTCAGCATCTCTTATATACTTTCCATTCATCCAGTTTAATTTTTCTTTATCAAAAACAGCTGGAGCTTTATTAATATCTGTTAACTCAAATTTATTAATTGATTGCTCCTGGGATAATATCTCTTCTTTTTCACCAGGTGACCAGCCTAAAAGAGCCAGAAAATTAAATAAAGCCTCAGGTAAATATCCTTTTTTTCTATATTCACCTATATAAACATCATCATCTGAACTTCTTTTCTTGAGCTTTGCTTTATTTTCATTAAGTATCAGGGGCAAATGGGCAAAACCAGGAATAGAAAAACCAAGTGCTTCATAAAGTAATATTTGTTTTGGTGTATTTGATAGATGGTCTTCACCCCTAATAACTTCAGTAATCTCCATCAGTGCATCATCAACAACAACAGCAAAATTATATGTAGGCATACCATCTGATTTGAAAATAATAAAATCATCGAGTACAGAAGTATTAAATACTACTTTACCCCTTATTTTATCATTTACAACAATATCTCTATCATTTCCCTGTATTTTAAATCTTATTACCGGTTTTCTACCTTGTTTTTCATACTGTTCTTTTTCTTCTTCTGTAAGCTCACGACAACGCCCATCATATTTGGGCATTCTATCTTCTGCCCGGGCCTTTTCTCTCATTTCATCCAGTTCTTCTGGGGTACAATAACAATAATAGGCTTTATCTTCATCTATGAGTTTCTGAACATACTTTTTATATATACTAAGTCTTTCTGTCTGCCGGTAGGGTCCATATTCTCCACCAATATTTACACCTTCATCTATATCAAGACCCAACCATTCCAGTTCCTGCAAAATTATTTTTTCATATTCCCTATTAGAGCGTTCAAGATCTGTATCTTCTATCCGTAAAATAAGTTTACCATCATTTTTTCGGGCCCATAACCAGTTGAACAAAGCTGTTCTTATATTACCAATATGTATTTTACCAGTTGGGCTGGGTGGAAACCTTAACCTCATTTCATCCATAATGAATTCCTCCTGTATTTCTATATATTAATATTATGTTTATAACACAAAAAGATTGAAAATATTTTATATTACGCTGGTACCAATAGTTAACTGTTCAGGGCCGTCGACAAGGGCATGACCAAATTTGCCAAATATAGCTACTGAAACACAATCACTACCCCTTACAACCGCAATCTTAAAGCCACCACCAAGACCAGGATTTACCAGAGAAAGCTGACTATAGGCATCTTTTACAGCATTGGATACAGCTGTTTTTTCCCGTGAATTTTCACTGATAACCCCCCGTGCTATAGCAGCAACAGTTGTACTTTCCCGTAATTTTATTGGTAGTTTTTCTGCACTGGCACCGGTCTGAGTAATAGCACCTTTATATCCATATTTATTAATTTTATCAATACAATATCTTTCGTATTCTCTGCTTCTCGTCATCGATAAATATATTGAAGCACTCTGTGGGGTAATTTTCTGTACTTCCATTTCTTCATCTTTAACATAACCACCTACAATATCTTCTGCAGTAACTATACCGGTTAATTCACCATCTTTATCAACTACAGGTAAACCACCAATCTGATTGTCAGATAGAACCTCAGCAGCTTCCTGAACAGTAGCATCTTCCGGGATTGTTATAATCTCTTTTGTTATAAAATCCTCAATTTTTGTATTCAAATCATGTTCAAACATTAAATCTCCATCTGTCAAAATACCTGCAATTTTATCACCATCTTTTACAATAAGACGTCCAATCTCATTTATAGACAATAACTTTTCAGCCTCTAAAACCGTAGTATCTATACTGGCTGTAATAACTTTTTCCGTCATAATATCTTTTATTCTCATATTCAATATACTCCCTTCTCCTCTTTTATTAATGAAATAATCGCCTGAGCAGCAATACCTTCCTTTCTACCAATAAAACCAAGCTTCTCTGTTGTTGTAGCCTTTATATTAATTCTACTTTCACTAATATTTAAATTTGATACTAAGTTATCTAAAATTTTATTTCTGTAAGGTTCAATTCTGGGTACCTGAGCAATAATAATTAGATCAATATTATTAATTATATAATTGCTTTTATTCATCAAATCTAAAACCTCTGCCAATAACACCATACTATCAATATTTCTATATTTTTCATCACTATCAGGAAAAAGTTTACCGATATCTCCTTTACCCAGCGCACCTAATATTGCATCCATTAATGCATGAGTCAATACATCAGCATCCGAATGACCTTCCAGACCATATTTGCAGGGTATATTAATACCTCCCAAAACTAAGTTTTCTCCTTTTATAAGACGATGTACATCATAACCAATACCTACTCTCATTTTATTTTCCCCTGTTCTTTAAAATTAGGCGGGCATAATTAAGATCCTCTGGTGTAGTTATTTTTATATTTTCATAAGAACCCTTTACAATTTTTACTGGTTGACCCATTTTTTCTACCAGGGAAGCATCATCAGAAACTTCTACATCAGCAAATTCTCTGTGGGCTTTCAGTATTAATTTATAAGAAAAAGCCTGTGGAGTCTGTATTGCAACAAGTCTATTTCGATCCATTGTCCGATAAACAAAATTATTGCTATCCTTTATTTTTATTGTATCTTTTACTTCTACACCCGTCGTAATTGCTTTATATTTATCCAGATTATTTACTACTCTTTCTATTATTTTCATATTCAGCAATGGCCTAGCTCCATCATGTATTATAACATAATCAATTGCTGGTGAAAAGGCCATTAAACCAGCAAATACTGATTCTTTTCTGGTCTTCCCACCAGCAACTATATGAACATTATTAAAATTATATTTTTCCAATATATTCTTTTGACAATATGAAACTTCAGTATCCTTTATTACCAAAACTATATCCTTAATTCTTTCATCATTGTAAAATAAATCTAAAGTATGGGTAATAACAGGTTTATTAAGAAGTTTAATATATTGTTTATTAATATTCGACTTCATTCTTGTTCCACGACCTGCAGCCGGTATTATAACGCCAATATTCATAATATTCTCCTTAATATATTACAAAGCCTGCTCCTGTAATTTGGGTTTAGCAAAAATCATTCTACCAGCAGCTGTCTGCAAAATACTTGTAACAAGTACTGATATCTTTTTACCCATATATTTAATCCCATCATCTACTACTATCATTGTTCCATCATCAAGATAGCCTACTCCCTGACCATCTTCTTTACCTTCTTTAATTACTTTTACATCCATTTCTTCACCGGGTAATACTACAGGTTTCACCGCATTTGCAAGTTCATTAATATTAAGTACAAATACACCCTGTAATTCAGCAACCTTATTTAAATTATAATCATTGGTTACCACTTTTGCATCCATTATTTGAGCTAATTTAACCAGTTTACTATCAACCTCTGGTATTTCCTCGAAATCCTGGGTAATAATCTTAACATTTATATTGGGGTCTTTTTGCATTTGTTTTAAAATATCCAGACCCCTTCTCCCCCGATTTCTTTTCAATACATCCGAAGAATCTGCAATATGACGTAACTCTTCTAAAACAAATTCAGGTATAATTAAATTACCTTCTATAAAGCCGGTCTTACATATATCGGAAATCCTTCCATCAATAATAACACTGGTATCAAGTATTTTATTACTCATTAATTCATCTACATCATTATAATTTATAATATTATTATTATGTTCTAACAAAAAACTTGAAATCTGCTCTTCCTTGGTTAAAGCAAGAGAGAGACCCGAATAAGTAAAAACTAAATTAATCAATATTTGAATAGGTAAGCCTATTCTGGGAATTTTAGGTATAGAAAACGCAAAATTCACAAGTGTTCCTACTATTAAACCAATTATTAATCCAACAATCCCTACCACTATCTTTTTCCAACTAATCTCTCTTATTTTACTTTCAAAACCCAATACAACCTCCAGCATCTTTTCCATTAAAAATGATATAACAAAAAAGCCAATAATACCTCCAATTATAATTCCTAAAAACTGTTTGCTTGTAAATAACCTATCGAGATGATGCCAGGAAAAATCAAATTCCTCTGCGAGACCTAAAATATGAACCATATTATAGCCAAGTATTGCTCCCAGAAATCCAAGAATAATCTTCATGATTTTTTTAATCATATTCCCCACCTCCTTTCATATATTATTACCAAATAATAAAATAACAATTCCTGTTTAATTTAATAATTTATTCCGCTTTTTCTACTTCTTCTTCTGCTGTTGCTTTATCTTCGTTATCTTCGTTATCTTCGTTATCTTCGTTTTCTTCTGCTTCTGTTTCTTCCTCTTCTGATTTTTCTTCTGCTGCCGCTGCTTTTTCTTCTGCTGCCTCTTCTTCCCTTTTTTTTCTTGCTTCTCTTTCTTCTCTATTTTTCCGAAAAATTTCTTCAATTTCATTTACAATTTTTTCTTCATCCGTATCTTTAGCAAGTACTAGTTCACTTATCAAAATCTGGCGGGCATTACTTAACATCTTTTTTTCACCTGTGGATAGACCTTTTTGTTCATCACGGATAGTTAAATTCCGAACAACCTCACTAACTTCATAAATATCTCCTGTCTTCAATTTTTCCATATTAGCACGATAGCGCCTATTCCAATTTTGAGACATCTTACTCTTTTCTCCACTCAGAAGATGAAAAACATTATCAGCTTCATCTTCATCAACTACATCTCTAATACCTATTTCATCAATCTTTTCTACAGGTATCATAACTTTCATTTCACCGATTGGTAATTTCATAATATAATATTTTTTTTCTTCATCAAGAATATTTTTGGTCTCT
>CAYRVO010000108.1:0-1310 GCA_964427565.1 uncultured Halanaerobiales bacterium
AGCATCATCAATTGCTATCTGTAGGTTTTTAACTGCCAGTGGATATTCTGCCCGCACATAGACAAAACCTTGATTAGCACCTATAGCATAGCCCGCTATTGTCATAGCTTCAATTATACTATGGGGATCACCTTCCAAAATACTTCTATCCATAAAAGCACCGGGATCACCCTCATCAGCATTACATATTACATATTTTTGATCACTTTCAGCTTTGCGGGTAAACTCCCATTTTAAACCGGTAGGGAAACCTGCTCCACCACGTCCCCTTAAGCCAGAAGCTTTAACTTCATTTATTACATCCTCAGGCTCCATTTCAGTTACAATTTCTTCTATAGCCTGATATCCATTGACTCCTATGTAATCATCAATATTATTGGGATCAATATTACCGGTATTTCTCAATGCTATCCTGGTCTGCCCTTTCATAAATTTTAATTCTTCATATTCCTCTACCTTATGTCCGTCTTCTTCAACCAGTAATGATTCAACAGGGTCTCCTTTAATAAGATGTTCTTCTACGATTATTTCTACATCATCGGGATCAAGATGACCATAAAAAGTATCTTCAGGTCTAATAATCATTATTGGACCCAGACTACAGGGACCCACACAACCTGTCTTTTTAATTACTTCTTTTATAGGATATTCCTCTTCTAAATTATGTTTTTTTAATTCACTAATCAATCTTTCTTCTACTTCTTCGGCTCCGGATGATAAACAACCGGTACCTGCACATATAAATATTTCTTTTGCCATCAGTTATTTCACCTCTAGATTAGTATTCCGCTAAAATTTCCGGTACCTGACTTGTTGTTACATGTCCGTAAACTTTATCATCAATCATTATAACTGGAGCTATACTGCATGTCCCTAAACAACGAGTAATAGTAATAGTAAACCGACCGTCTTCACTTGTTTCACCAACATCACAATCAAGTTCAGCTTTTATATTATCTAAAATGTCTTCCGCACCTTTTACATAACAAGCTGTACCCATACATACACCGATTGTGTGGTCTCCTTTGGGATTAATTGAGAAAAATGAATAAAAAGATACAACCCCATAAATTTTACTCAGGGGTACTGTTAGTTTTTCTGAAACATATTCCTGTACTTTCAGTGGTAAATAACCAACTTTTTCCTGAACCTCATGCAAAATAGGTATTAAATTGCCCATTTTTTCTTTATGTTTTTCTATAATTGGATCCAGTTCTTTTAAATTAATTTCCGGCATATTACAACCCCTTTTCTAAAAATATTCACACTCTTTATATAATTTCAATACAAAAAACAATATCCCTTCCTTA
>CAYRVO010000108.1:1410-5518 GCA_964427565.1 uncultured Halanaerobiales bacterium
ATTAGCAAGTTTACCTTTTGCCCTTTCAATCTCTGATTTAATATCTTTTATTTCCTTTTGTAATCTGTTAATTTCTTTCTCTATATTAATCATACCTGCCAGGGGTAAAATTATTTCTATATTATTAACAATAGCTGTCGATGACTTGTCAGGTTTCTGCTTAATATCTCTTTCAATATTTAAATTGCCAATCCGGGCAAGGTCTTTAATATAGTCTTCACCACGTTTTAATAAATCATATTTTTCCTGCGGACTATTTATAATCGCTTTAATTTTTTTGCCAGGATTAACTTTCATTTTATTTCTAATATTACGGATTTCCCGAATAATCTCCATTATAGTATTCATATTATCCTCTATCTGATCATCGATTGCGTTATCATCAACTTCGGGCCATCTGGCTCTCATAATTGTTTCCCCTGTCCCGGGTAAGTACTGCCATATCTCCTCAGTTATAAAAGGCATAACCGGGTGTAACAATCTTAATATTGATTCCAGAATATTAATACCCACATACTGAGCTGTCTGTTTGGCAACCGGATCTTCATCTTGATATAAACGTGACTTAATAATTTCTATATACCAGTCACAGAACTCATTCCAGATAAAATCATATAACTTCTTACTTACAAGACCAAACTTATACTTAGCTAAGGCTTTATTTATTTCATCGGTAACTTTATGCAGACGGCTTATAATCCATTTATCAGCAAGTGTATATTCAAGTTTCTCTTCATCAATATCACTGTAATCAAAATCCTCTACATTCATTAATATAAAACGGGAAGCATTCCATATCTTATTGGCAAAATTACGACTGGCTTCCAGCTTTTCTTCACGAAAACGCATATCATTACCGGGAGTATTGCCTGTTATCAAAGTAAATCGCAGGGCATCCGCACCATATTCTTCTATTACCTCCAGGGGATCTATACCATTGCCCAGAGATTTACTCATTTTTCTACCCTGAGCATCTCTTATTAAACCATGTACATAAACATCACTAAAGGGGCGTTCATCCATAAATTCCAGTCCCATAAATATCATTCGTGCTACCCAGAAGAAAATTATGTCTCTACCGGTAACCAGAACATCTGTCGGATAATAATATTCCAGATCATCTGTTTTTTCCGGCCAGCCCATTGTTGAAAAAGGCCAGAGAGCGGAACTAAACCAGGTATCCAGTACATCTTCATCCTGTTTTATATTTTTACTATTACAAACCGGACATTTTTCTGGTTCTTCCCGGGTAACAATTATTTCATTACATTCCTGACAGTACCAGACAGGTATCCTGTGTCCCCACCAGAGCTGTCGGGATATACACCAGTCTTCAATATTCTCCATCCAGTTTAAATAAACCTTACTGAATCTTTCAGGAACAAATTTTATATCTCCATTTTTTACGGCTTCTATAGCAGGTTCAGCCAGGGGTTTCATCTTTACAAACCACTGTTTTGAAACCAGAGGTTCAATTACCGTATCACATCTGTAACACTGTCCTACAGCATGCATATGTTTCTCAACTTTAATTACCAGATCCTCTTTCTCAAGATCTTTCATTATCTCCTGTCGGCATTCATATCTGTCCATACCTTCATATTTACCTGTTATTTCTGTCATCTTTGCATCTTCATTTATAACTTTTATTACTTCTAGATTGTTACGTTCACCTATTTCAAAGTCATTAGGATCATGGGCAGGAGTAACCTTAACCATTCCTGTTCCAAATTCACTATCAACAAATTGATCAGCTATTATAGGAATTTCACGATCCATCAAAGGAAGTATAACTTTTTTACCAACTAAATCTTGATACCTTTCATCATCAGGGTGAACTGCTACAGCAGTATCTCCCAGCATTGTTTCCGGTCTGGTGGTTGCAATTTCAATATATTCATCACTATCTTTCAGGGGATATTTTATATGATAAAATTTACCCTCATGATCTTCATGCTCTACTTCAATATCGGAAAGTGTTGTATGACAATCCGGACACCAATTTACAATATAGTCTCCCTGATAAATAAGGTCTTTTTCATATAATTTAATAAAAACTTCCTTTACAGCCTCTGAACACCCCTCATCCAGGGTAAATCTCTCCCGTGACCAGTCACAGGAAGAACCCATCTTCCGCAACTGGTTGGTAATCCTTGTTCCATATTCTTCTTTCCATTCCCATGCTCTTTCCAGAAAACCTTCCCGACCTACATCATCTTTCTCCATTCCTTCTTCTCTGATTTTATTAACTACCTTTACTTCAGTAGCTATACTGGCATGGTCTGTCCCTGGTAGCCATAATGTACCATAATCCTGCATCCGCTTCCATCTAGTTAAAATATCCTGAAGGGTATTATCCAGAGCATGTCCCATATGCAGTTGCCCGGTAATATTGGGTGGGGGCATGACAATACTATAAGCCTCTTTCTGTCTATTAACTTCTGCTTTGAAATAATCATTTTCCTCCCATTTAACATAAAGCTCATCTTCAACTTCCTGGGGATCATATGTTGATGGTAAATTTTTCATTTATTCTTTACCTCCTGTTATATTATTCATCCGGCTAAAAAGATCAATATTTCCGGATTTAAATTGTAAATATTTTCAATTAATTTTAATAATCTAATCAGTTTTAGATAATCAACGGCAATAAAAAAATCCTCCCACATCCACTAAGGACGAAAGAGGATCTCTCGCGTTACCACCTTGTTTCTATCTACACAATTTATCTAGATAGCACTCTCAAAATAACGGTCTGTAACCGACCTGATTTACTATTACTTTCAATCAGATAACTCCAGGGAGACATTCATTTTAGATCCTCGCAAGGGTTTTTCAGCCGATGAACCCTTTTCTCTGCCGATTTTCTGAAAACTACTATTCCCTTCATCATTTCTTAGTTACTTTATTTTTATTTATTAACATCTTATAACTAATAATCAAGATTGTCAAGGAGTTAAATTTTTTTTACTGTCAGTACAATAATTCTAATATTTATACAATTTGCATATAAGTTTAAATGTATATTATAATTTATTTAATATATTATGAAAGAGCCTTAAACATTAAATTTCATGGGAGGTTATCATACTTGCACATGAAAAACAAAAAAAACCCTTTTTTAATAACAGCTTCATATTTTCTTACTTTTATATTTATTAGGTTAATGGTTCTCATAGCCGGCTCTGCAAATAGTGAAATAGCACAGATAGTTAAACAGGGAACTGCTGATTTCAATTTTTACATTGGTAGAAACATAATCATCTACGGCCATCATATTCATCATTTCTATTTTGGCATTTTGTTGATAAGTATAGCAGGCTGGATGTCTATTACAGAAAGTGGCAATATGAGTAAAGAAAAACTTTCTCTGATGTATGGTGCAGGACTGGGCTTACTGCTTGATGAAATCGGCCTACTTCTAACATGGGGAGATTATTATTCCAGTCTTACATATCTGATTTCAATATTTGTGACTGGATTATTCCTTAATATTATCTATTTCCCTTCTTTCTGGAAAAAAGTACGTTTTAAATTCATCAACAATAAATTTAATTCAATTCTCTGGAATAAAATATTTGCTAAAATTATTAAAACATTGGACAATATCAGTGAAAAAGTATTTAGAATTGATAATACCGTTTTGATATTCATTTGTATGTTTGTACTTGCATTAAGCTTTTTGTTTGTTTATCTTCATTAGTATAATCCTTTAGATTCTTTTAAAGTTATACTTTCTTAATTATATATTTAAAATCTTTTATCAGTTTAACAATACTAAAAATGATAATAAAAATCTCCAATCTTCCCAGAAGCATACCAACTATTTCTGTCCATAAAATTACACCAGAAGTACCGGAACCTGTAATACCAGTTGATAATCCTACAGTTCCTAAAGCAGAAGCAAATTCAAATAAACTTTCCTTTAGAGAATAACCATTAATCAAAAATATACATACACCTGTAAAATAAGTTAATAAATATAAGAAAATATAATTAGCAACATCTCTAATATGTTTACTTTTAATATACCATTTATCCTCCCCCCGCCAGATATAATTTTCCTCAACCTGATTCCGGGGTAAAAATTGTCTCCTGATTTCCCAGT
>CAYRVO010000109.1:0-5460 GCA_964427565.1 uncultured Halanaerobiales bacterium
CTGGTTTTATGATACTTTAATAATAAATAAGAAGTTTGCAGAAAATATATTAAAATAATATAAATTGTATAATTAAATGCACCCGGTGATTTGATAAAAAAATAGAAAAATATTTGACAGCAAATAATTAAAAAAGCCCCCTTTCGGAGGCCTAACAGAAAATATCTTATATATTTTTTTAAACTTATTCCTTAATAATTTTACTTACATCAATATTCATTCTGACCAATAATGTAAAATAGCGCCTTTATAATTAATCATCCTGACTTTACTGAGCCTTTTTATATCTATTTTCATTTTCCTGTTTCTTCTTTTCTCTTTCTTCATTAATCGGTTCTGATCTTTTATGCCAGCGTGAAGAAAGATTATCAAGAAAATCGGCTACTTCTCCCTTTAAGACAGTGTCTGCTCCCTCATGAGTAGGTTGAGCATTGGACTCTTCTACAATAGCTCTTAGTTCATGAGGGTTATCTATTATAGGGCAGGGAGCCAGTAAATTATCAGTAAAAGGTTGCCTTTTTTGATAAGACTTAAATAAAGGATTCTGTAAAACCTCTTTTAAACTTTTCTCTTTGATATTATCAACTGCAAAATGAACGAATGCACAGGGTTCTACTTCCCCTTTAGCATTAATATGAAAATATTTTCTTCCTCCTGCTATACAGCCACTTGTAAATGTACCATCATTCCAGAAATCAGCCAGAAAAATGGGTTTATTACTCCTAATTTCCGGAATCTTGTAGGCCAGCATCTCTCTTTGTTCAGGTGTTAACATCATTTCTAGATTTGGTTCTTTGCCAATAGGAACATAATGAAATGACCATCCATAAGTGGCACCTTTATCTATTATATGATCAACAAAATCATCACTACCAAACAATTCATCCATATTCTGCCTGGTAACTGTAAGACTGACACCAAATACTATACCCCGTTCATCAAGTCTATCCATCGCTGCCATAACTTTATCATAGACACCTTTGCCACGACGTTCATCGGTAGATTCTCTAAATCCTTCCAGACTAATAGCAGGACTTACATTACCTACTTCAAGCATCTTATCTGCCATTTCGTCATCAATTAATGTCCCATTAGTGTACATCATAAAACCTACATCCTGATGCCTCTTAAATATTTCGAATAAATCCGGATAAACAGTTGGCTCTCCCCCGGAAAGAACTATAAAATATATTCCCAATTCTTTGGCTTCCGTAATTATTCTATCAATAGTATCAATATTAAGACTATCACTTTTACTGTATTTTCCTGCCCAGCAACCTGTGCAATTTAAATTACAGGCACTTGTGGGGTCAAGTAGTATTGTCCAGGGAACCTTAACTCCCAGATCTTTGGCAGCTTCATTTTGTTGTGGAATACCAAGTAAACCTGAATTAATAAAAAAATTCATTACCAACCCTTGTTTATAACTGGGTGCAATCTCTGTAAATTTCTTAACATAATGACGGATTACAGGACTTGTTTTAAATTTATCCTTAATAGCAGCAATTTCCTGATGGTGATTTTCAGTTTTTGCAATTTTATCAACAAGGTTTAGTATTTTTATAAAATTTTTTTCCGGGTCTTTTTCTATATAATTAATTGCCCGTTTAAGAATCTGTTCTGCAGCAAACTTCTTTGCAAATTTAAAATTTATAGACATAATTAATCCTCCCCCTTACCATGATTTTTTATATATCAAACTTTCCAATTCCCCCCTCATTTAATTTTTATGAAGTCTTATTCATTTTATTATATAATTTTTCCCCTAAATATCCTGAAAAAATCTTAAAATTCTGCTTCATGAAGTTATTGTATTTATTGTATTACTAATGAAATTAATATTCTCTTCTCTTTCTTCTGGAAATTCTTTAGCAAAATCTATAATTGTCAAAAGCAACAAACGAATAATTCTTTCTTCTGTTTTCTCTGATATCTTGAGATTCTTTTTCTCTTTTATTTTGTCAATAAGATCTCTCATTACCTTAAGTAAATCTTCCTTCAGCTTAAATATTTCATGTCTTTTACTATTTTTAATAATCTCTTCAATAAATTTCCTAATTCTTAATGTCTCATCATATAAAGCTGAAACAAATTCATGGGTATCACCATCATCTTTTTCTATAATATCATTAAGAATAAAGTAGGTCTGCTTAATATTTTTTTTTAAAACTGTTAAAAATAATTGTTGTTTATTGGAATGATAATTATAGAGTGTGCCAACAGCAATTCCAACTTCTTCAGCGACTATTTTCATACTCACACTGTCATATCCCTTTTCAGCAAATAATTTAAAGGCAGCTGCAAAAATCTTGTCTTCTATACTATCTATAATTTTGGGCACCATATTACACCTCATATATTTTTTATGAACTTATATTCATTATAAATCACAACTTAATATTTGTCAAATATTTTCTAATAAATTTTACCTATCATCATTATCCCTGATTTTTTCAAGCTCATTAATTTTATTCTCTGCCTGCTGAATAAAATCCTGTCCCAGGCTACTGTTTTTATCAAACTTTTCATCCTTTAATTCTTTTAATATAGAATATGATAAATCAAGTAATATATCTCTCTGTTTGTAGACATCTAATTCATCAGATTTCTTCTCTTCTTTTTCAGTTACACCATCAAATATTAATTTTTTGCTGTTCTGTATTTTTACTATTAATTTTCGAATAACCCGTAATTGCTTTTTTACTCCTTTAGCTGAAATGTTATCACCAGCATCAGCTAAATTATCAAACTTATCTCGTAAAGCTTGTTCTCTCTCCTGTAAAGCAATTAATAGTTCTTTGTTTTCTAAAGAATCCATAAAATTACCTCCTTAATATTATTCTATTTACAGTGCTTTTTTATAGATCTTTTTAGATTACCATATTTATCCTAAAGTACATGATTAGCTAGCTATATTATATTGTATAAACTCTTTGCTTTCTTACACCACCAAAAAAATATTTCTTGAATCTAGCTATATATAGGATCTATTCTCCCTTATATTATTCTTTAATAGATAGAATAATAAACAGCTCATGATAACCGGTACTAACGTCAATCTATAGGATATAATAAGGTTTGTACTGTCAGCCAACCAGCCAAAAAGTGTAGGTGCAACTGTAACTGAAAAACCATCAATAAAAAAGGCAAATCCCATAATTCTCCCCCTTGTTTCGGAGGTACTTACTTTTGTTAACCAACAATTCTGACTTGTAAAAAAGCCACCATGGCTGATACCAAAGAAAAATACCAGTAAGAAGAATACCATTTTTATATCTATATAGGTCATACTTAAAATAACAATTATAGCAGTATACAGGGAAATGAAAATAATTAATAGTGGTGATTTGAGATCAGAATACCAACCCCCACTTAAAGAACCACCAATACAACCCAAAAATAGAACTGACATAAGCCAGGAGGAAATACCGGCAGAAAAACCCAGATGATCAGTAGCAAATATAGCCAGAAAAGAAAAAATAGCTCCTATTCCTAATGATCTTACCCCTCTAGCTACTATAAAAAGAATAATATTACTCCTGCTAACTTCATATTCAGCCGGAATATTCTTTTTAAATGTTTCCTTCGCTGAACGTAGATAATACCAGGCCAGTATAAATCCCGGTATTGATAATATCAACAATAACTTTCTCCAGCCCCAGCTATCTACCAAAAATCCAAAGGTTAAAGTCGATAAAATTATTCCCAGAGCACCAGTTGATTCAAAAATCCCAAGATAAAACGCACGATGTTCACAAAGTGCTTCCCCTCCCACAAGTGCAGTAGCAAGTGGATGAAAAGTTGATATTGCCATTCCCAGCAAAAGGAGCAAACCTGTAATACTATATATACTGTTGGCCTTTGAAAGTAAGATTACAAAAATTGAAGACAAAACAAAACCTGCTGAAATTATTATTCTCTTATCATATTTATCACCAAAATGACCACTTATATAAGAAAATAATGAACGCATACCAATATGACCGGAAATAAGAAGGCCTGATTGGACATAACTTAAATTAAACTCAGATTTAAATAATGGTAAAAGAATAGGTATTATTATAAAAAATACATCATTATAGGCGTGACCAATATTATGAATACTAAAACTGTTTCTTAAATGTTTAAAAATAGTTACCATTCCTTTTATTTATGTATAATAAATTAATCAACTCATCTATAGTTTTTAATTAAAGATCATAGTTTTCCTTCATAACTTTTATTACATTTTGCAATTTATCTTTTCTCAACTTATAATAAATTCTATTCTCTGCTTTGTCAATCTGTACAAGTCCAGCATTAAAAAATTTTTTGATATGGTAATTAATGGTCGGAGTACTTACTTCCAGTGTCTCTCCCAACTCTGTCATATACTTGGGACCACTTAATAATTCCTGTAGTATTTTTAGTCTTGTTTCATCCCCCAGTGCCTTAAAAACATGAGCCTGTTCTTCAATACTATTAATATTACTGAAGGCTTTATCTACGAATTCATGATACCTGTACCCAATTACACAATAATTTTCCTCAGGCTCTGTAATACTCATCATTTCACCAAAATAGATAGGAATGACCTCGATTTTTTTACTGAAATTAAATGAACTTTTACCATTCGCAAAAAAATTATCAATAAATTTAATAACTGTATTTTTAATTAATGTCTCTTTTTCTCTACAGTAATTTTGCAAAAACTGATATACATTTTCCGCTTCTTCTTTATAAAAATCATTATAATAATACCTAAGAAGTGTAATTAATTCTTTTTTGCTTTCCCGAGGTTTACTTAATATTTTAAAGACATTCCACTTACCCTCAATTGAAAGTTCATAATTATCATCGATTATGTTAAACAGGTTCCTGGAATTAATCCATTCATCTATTAACTCCACTGTAATATCTTTATTACCGTAATAACCTTTATGTAACAGATAAGATAACAATTCATGAGTATTAATTTCTGTCAAATTATCCAAAAATGTATCTATTTTCAATTCATCTATATCTAGCATCAACTTATAAATATAATCAGTTAAACCCAGGGCCGGATTATTATCTTTTTCAAAATAAAATTTCAATTTTTCTTTTTGATTTTTATTAAACGAATTATTAACATCAACAACCCACTTGTTTATATCAGGATTACCACTTAGACCATATTCTTTTTTTAAGTCATCTATATGCTGATTGTTCTCTATCCGCGCAAGACTGGTAATAAAATCAAAAACAATATTAAAATAAATACTTATGTTTTCTTCAATATTATCATAATCATCATTCATTAAATCACCACCTTTAAGCTTCTGTTTTATTATCCAATTAAAAAATTTCTTGTACAGATTAGTTTTTTTCTAATATTATTATATATATTTATCTAATATAATGTCAAGTGAACCTCTCCATCTAAATCAAAAACAAGATTTTCACCAAAGGCACTAGCTGCGCGTCGGGTGGAGCTTCTAA
>CAYRVO010000110.1:0-5418 GCA_964427565.1 uncultured Halanaerobiales bacterium
TCTATAAGATCACCATCAATATTTAAAAATGGTATACTTTTTTTCTGTAAATTTTTTTTGAACATATCCATACGGCCACTGCTCTGACGACAACCCCAGTGGGAAAAACCTATGACACCATCAATATTATATTCGTCAATAATATTATATATCCTTTTTAACTGTTGATTTACTGTTCCCCAGCCAAAATGATTAATCATCTTCTGAGCCAGACTTATATAAGGTTTTCTGTAGTCCAGACACTGCCAGTAAAGCTGACTATATTCTTCAAATGCTATAACTGCACCCCTGTTTCTCAATATTGAGAAAATTTTCTGATTATAATATGGTTTTAAATGTAACCATAAAAGGCGATGTCTTTCATCCCTAATAATACTATAGTTATTAACTCTCCTTTTTTTTAGTTCTGTTAATAATCTACTATGAAATTCAACTCCAGCCTCTGAACCAAAAGACATAAAATTCATAGGAACCATATTCATAATCCTATCTCCTGTAATAATTGCCGGGGCATCCTTTCTTATCTTATTTACCTGGCAATTATAATCATGAGCTTCATTGGAATATTCAAAGACTTTCCTAAAATTTATTGAACCATTATTAACCTCTGCTACAAGATTTTTAAGCTCTGCTGCCAGATAATCTGCATTATTTAAATCATATGGTGTTTCCAGAACATAAAAAGGGCAATCATAATACATACTTATTTCCTGCAAGTACTTCTTTGCTCCATCACAAAGGTGAGAAGCAGTAACAATATAATCAGGCTCAGGCATTAAACCCTGTAAAGTTAATCCCAAACCACAGCGATGAATACTACATACATCAGAATTCAACCATTCTCCCTCACCGGTTGCAATCATCTGATCAGCAAAACCCAAAGTTGCTGCAAAACCGGCAGCTATTTCCGGCATAAATGGAACTCCACCCAGGGCATAAATTAATTCAGAAGGTACAAATGTACTGCACCAGTATACTGGTCTTTCACCCATATAGGCAGCTCGGGTTTCAGAAAGAAAATACCGAAATGCTTCCTTCATAAAATCCTTATCTATAAAATTTAAGCCGACTTTCCCACAAAGATAAGCAAATCTATTATTAAAACTTTTTTTTATAAGTTTTAGTTTCCAGTTCATTTTCATTCACCCTGATATAGTTAGAGATTCTCTGAAAGCAGCAATTCTAGTATTTAGCTGACCACTCTGGCCTGCTTTATATTCACCTTCTAAATTTAAAACGGGAATATTATTTTTTCTCGCCCACTTTTTAATCATTTTAAAATCATAAGCTGCCTGATCACAGAATGTGGGGATAAAATAAATTATGCCTTCAATTTTTCTGTTCTTCATTACTTTGTTTATTTCCTCTATCCTGCGTTCCACTTCCATACTCCGCGGGCAGGCAGACTTTTGCAAATATTTCCGGGCCAGAACTTTGAGAGGGTTTTGTCCCTTTTTAATATTAATCTGGAAGTTAAAACTTCTTTCTCCCAGACAGGAATCAATAGCAGCTAAATGTAAATTATTTTTAGCTATTGTGTCAACAATCTGACCATCTAACAGACAACTAGACATTAATAATACTGAAGAATAACTGTTTGCTATTTTATTTTTTTCCTTTGTTTCTACTAATTCCTGGAGATTAGCCTGTTTATTAGAAGAATAAATTTTTATACCCTGAATTAATGATGAAGGTGATTTCTGTTTCTGAATTTTTTGCAACAAATTTCGCTGTATATTATAATCTCTGATAACTTTTTTCAGTCTTTGCCTGTACTTATTATCATAATTTATATCTAAAAAATCCAGTAATCCTAATAATTGTTGATAGAAATAGTTTACTTCATTTGTTCCAGATTTGCGGGGAACTTCCAGTAAAAAACTGTTATCTGTAATAATATCATATAAACGCCGCATCCCATCACAGCTATTTGCCAGTACTGCTTTTTTATTACCGTATAGTTGAGAAAGAATAGCTCTTGTATAAGGACATATATCTACAGGAATATATTTTTGCCCCCTGTGACCAATTTTTTCTGGCCATAATCTAACAGGATTAAAGCCTGCTGCTACAAATAACTCAGGGGGAATATAACTGCAGTTTATGTAAATATTTTTACTCATTAATCTTCATCCTTATCAAAATTATGTAAAAAATCTAAACGCTCTTTGATATCTTGTTCTTTACCCTCTTGACCCGCTTTATAGAAATCTAAATCTGTCATACCATCGGGTAAATACTGTTGTTTAACATAATTATTTTTATAATTATGAGGATATTTATAACCCTCCCCATGTCCCATATCCTGTGCCCCACTGTAATGGGCATCCCGTAAATGTGGGGGAATATTACCTGTGTTATTATTACGAACATATTTAAGAGCAGAATCAATACCTTCAATTACCGAATTACTCTTAGGGGCTGTAGCTATATATAAAACTGCTTCTGCCAGTGGTATCCTGGCTTCAGGCAGGCCCACAAATTCAACAGCACGGGCAGCAGCTATAGCAACTTTTAAGGCTTCAGTATCAGCCAGACCTACATCCTCTGCTGCATGAACGATTATCCTGCGGGCAATAAAACGAGGGTCTTCACCAGCTTCAATCATCTTTGCCAGCCAGAATAAGGAAGCATCAGGATCAGAACCACGCATACTTTTTATAAATGCAGAAATATTATCATAATGATTATCTCCACTCTGATCATAATTAAGTACTTTCTGTTGTAAAGAATCGGCAATAGTATCTTTATCTATATTTAAACATCCTTTTTCATCCGGGGGAGTTGTTATAACTGCTAATTCCAGGGCATTTAGCGCAACACGAGCATCACCTTCAGCTACTTCAGCCAGGTATTCTATACTTCCGTTATCAATTTCAATATTATGATCTCCCAGCCCCTTCTCTTTATTGTTTAAAGCATTTTTGATAATTTTAATAATATCACTTTTGTCTAAAGAATTTAGTTGATATATTCTGGTTCTTGATAGCAAAGGGGAATTTACTTCAAAATAAGGATTTTCTGTTGTCGCACCTATCATAATAATAGTACCATTTTCTACTGCCGGTAGTAAAGCATCCTGCTGTGATTTATTAAACCTATGAATTTCATCAATAAATAGTATTGTTTTCCTATCATACAAACTCTTGTTTTTACGTGCTTTCTCTATTACACTTCTAATATCTTTGACACCAGAAGTAACAGCATTAAGTTTCATAAAATCTGCTTTTGTTCGTTTGGCAATAACCCGGGCCAGACTGGTTTTACCGGATCCCGGAGGACCATAGAAAATCAAAGACTGCAAGCGGTCTGCTTTGATTGCCCGACGTAGTAATTTACCCTCACCTATTATTTCCTCCTGACCATATAATTCATCTATACTCTCAGGACGCATTCTATAAGCTAGAGGCCTATCTTTAGACTTAGAATTATTATTATCAAATAAATTCATTTATCCCACTCCTATAGAAAAAAAACTAACCCTTTCAGGTTAGTAACAAATTTGCCCCACCATGCCGCACATGTATATAATTTTGATCCCTTTCTTCCAAGTGGGTGCCCTCCTGTCTGGGTTGTATGTCCCTCAAGGGGCTTATACGCTGCAGACAGAGACCAGGCTCCCTGTGTATTATGTGTTGGTCAAAATTTTTTTACTGTACGCACATCGCAGAGCAAAATAATTAACTTAATTATTTCAATTTTTATATTATCATAAAAAAAATAATGTTGCAAGTACAGAAAATTAGCATATTTAACTATAATCTACATATAATCTAGCATAACTATAATAAGGTGATGATAATTTTATGATTACTGATTCCCTTGCTATAATAATGGTTCTAGCAGTAATTGTAGAAGTTCTGACAAATGGTGTTAAATCATTATTCCCCTTTTTAAAAGGAAACAGCAGCCGATTTATAGCTGCTGCAATTGGCATATTATTATGTTTTTATACAAAAATTGGTATTTTTTCACGATTAGAAATTGGTATCACATATGAATTTATTGATTATCTAATAACAGGTATAATCATATCACGTGGTTCTAATGCAGTCCATGATGTGATTTCAGTCTTCAACAAAAAAAATTCCCAACTTCTTTAATCACCAATCTTTATATTTAATTCCCGTAACTGCTCACTAACAACCCTGGAAGGGGCATTAGTAAGAGGAGAAGTTGCCTTCTGTGTCTTAGGAAAGGCAATAACATCTCTGATAGAATCTGTATTACTCATGATCATAACCAGTCTATCCAGACCCAGAGCTATACCACCATGTGGAGGAGTACCATATTCAAGGGCTTCCAGAAGAAAGCCAAATTTATCCTCATAATCTTTTTTATCTATATTAAGTGTAGAAAATACCTGTTCCTGTAATTCTCTTTTATGAATCCTGATACTTCCACCACCCAATTCTTCTCCATTCAGAACAAGATCATAGGCATTTGTCCTTACATTATCTGGATCAGTATTCAGTAGAGAAATATCTTTTTTTATAGGTGAAGTAAAGGGGTGATGTTTTGCAATATAGCGGCCATTATTTTCATCATATTCCAGTAGTGGAAAATCAACTATCCAGACAAATTCATATTCACCTTCTGGTATTAAATCCATTTCTTTAGCTATTTTAAGACGTAAATTACCCAGAGAAGGAGCAACAACATCAAGTTTGTCGGCTACAAACAGTAGAAGATCACCCTGACTGGCACTCATTTTTTCTTTTATCGCTTCAATTTCTTCAGTATTTAAGAATTTGGCTATTGGTGATTTTATTTCATTATCTTTAAGAGCCATCCAGGCTAAACCTTTAGCTTTAAATAACTTCACATATTCTGTGTATTCATCAATTTTACTACGTGGCAAATCTGCACCCTGTTTTACTCTTATTCCCTTAACACAACCACCATTAGCTATAGTCTTGCTAAATACCCTAAATTCACTATCAGCAACTATATCGGAAATATCCTGTAATTTCATACCAAAACGCAAATCAGGCTTATCCAGACCATATTCATTAATTGCTTTATCATAAGACATTACGGGTATAGATTTAGGAACACTAACATTTATTAATGAGAATAATTGCTTCATTAATCCTTCAGTTATCTCCATTATTTCTTCTTTTGTTATAAATGACATTTCAATATCAATCTGGGTAAATTCCGGCTGCCTGTTTGCTCTTAAATCTTCATCCCTAAAACAACGAGCAATCTGAAAATATCTTTCCATACCAGATACCATTAATAACTGTTTAAAAATCTGTGGTGACTGTGGTAAAGCAAAAAAATGTCCAGGATAAATCCTGCTGGGAACAAGATAATCTCTAGCGCCTTCTGGAGTACTCTTAGTTAGTATCGGTGTTTCGATTTCCCAAAATTCATTTTTATCTAAATAATCCCTTGTTGTTTTCATTATTTCAT
>CAYRVO010000111.1:0-5376 GCA_964427565.1 uncultured Halanaerobiales bacterium
CAGTCCCCTTTCAATTTGACTTAAATAACTTGAAGTTTTATTGATTTTTTCAGCCAGCTGTGATAAATTCATTCCTTCCGAAACACGAGTTTCCCTAATTTTTTTGCCCAGAATTTTATTATATTTTGTTTTATCATCATCCATATAATACACCTGCCTGTACAATTTTAAATTTGATTTAATTATATATGTTATATTATTTTTTTGCAAATAGAGTATTCAGTACTATGTTAGCTATTTTTTTTGAAGATTTCTTCCAATTTTTCTATATCAGGCTCTACTTCCATAGGCTTACCGGCAGCTCTTTTTGCATTTTTTACATCTTTTAATCCATTACCGGTAATTACAGCTGCTACTTTTTCATCTGGGCCAATTAAACCATCGGCTACTGCCTTTTTCAGTCCTGCTAAACCAGCAACTCCTGCCGGTTCTCCAAAAATACCTGTGCTTTTGCCTAATATTTTCATCATACTAAGTATCTCTTCATCTGAAACATTAATCATTTCACCATTGGAATTTTTAACAGCTTTGATTGCCTTTATATAATTTCGGGGACTACCAACAGCTATACTATCTGCAATTGTATCTTCACTGGTTATCTCCAGGGGTTTACCTGTCTTAAAAGATTCTGTAATAGGTGCACAACCTTCAGCCTGAACACCCAGGAATTTGGGCATTTTATTAATAAAACCTATTTGTTGTAAGTCATAAAGTCCCTTCCAGGCACCGGCTATTGTACAGCCATCACCAACAGAAAATACCAGCCAGTCGGGTATATCCCAGTTTAACTGTTCAGCAAGTTCCAGTGAAACTGTTTTTTTACCCTCCACTAAATAGGGGTTTATAGCTGCATTCCTGTTATACCAGCTCCATTTATCAATAGCTGCAGCCGATAAATTAAATGCCTCTTCATAGGAACCCTTGACTGATACAACCCGGGCTCCATAAATTAAAAGCTGAGTAACCTTACCTATAGGAGCTCTTTCAGGAACAAATATTACCGCTTCCATTTCATCACCCATTGAAGCCACATTTCCCGCCAGGGAAGATGCAGCATTACCGGTTGATGAACAACACACAGTTTTAGCATCAGCTTCCCGGGCTTTTACTACCGCCATTGCTGAAGCCCTATCTTTGAGAGAACCGGTAGGATTCAAACCATCATCTTTAATAAGAATACTCTTTAATCCCAATTCCTCAGCAAGGGCTTTACTCTCATAAACAGGAGTATTACCAACCTGTAATGATGGTTTTGAAGTATCAGCTTTTACAGGAAGTAAGGGATTATATCTCCAGATAGAGGCTTCCTTACTGGCTTTTAATTTATCTTTTGACCAGTCATTTTTAATACTATCATAGTTATATTCTACTTCCAGCAGACCCTTATCTCCACATTTATCACATAAATATCTATCCGGGGCAGGGCTATAGCTCTGCCCACAATTGATACATTTTAATTCTTTGACATATTTCACAACAAACACCCCAATTTAATTCTTTACTATTTTTAAAAGCGATCTGTTAACTCATATACTTGCTCACGTATTTCTTCTAATTTAGATTTATTATCAATATTATCAATTACTTTATATATAAATTTAGCAATTAATTTTACTTCTTGTTCTTTCATTCCTTTTGTTGTAATAGCAGGTGTTCCAAGCCTGATACCACTCGTAACAAAAGGACTCTTTGTTTCAAATGGTATAGTATTTTTATTTACAGTAATGCTTACTTTATCTAATGCTGTTTCTGCCTGTTTACCTGTAACTCCCATATCTGTTAAATCTATCAGCATTAAATGATTATCCGTACCACTTGAAACCAGACGTAGACCGTAATCCTGTAATGTTTCAGCCATTACTGCGGCATTGGTAATAATTTGCTGCTGATATTTTTTGAAATCATCACTGAGTGCTTCTTTAAGGGCAACCGCTTTAGCAGCAATAATATGCATTAATGGTCCTCCCTGTAAACCTGGAAAAATAGCTTTATCTATTTTTTGGGCATATTCTTCTTTACAGAGAATCATTCCTCCTCTGGTTCCCCTTAATGTTTTATGAGTAGTAGTTGTTACAAAATCAGCTATAGGTACTGGATTAGGATGTAAATCCGTAGCCACTAGTCCGGCAATATGAGCCATATCTACCATGAATAGGGCCCCTACTTCATCAGCAATTTCTCTAAAACGCTTGAAGTCAATGAATCTTGGATAAGCACTTGCTCCTGCAACAATTAATTTTGGTTTATGTTTTTTAGCCAGGGATTCGACCTGATCGTAATCTATAATTTCTTTATCCTTAGTTACACCATAATGAACAAAGTTGAAATATTTACCTGACATATTTACAGGGCTTCCATGTGTAAGATGACCACCATGTGTCAAATCCATACCCAGAATAGTTTCTCCGGGAGGCACAAAAGCAAAATAAACAGCCTGGTTTGCCTGGGAACCAGAATGGGGTTGAACATTTACATGCTCAGCTCCAAATAATTTTTTAGCCCTATCTATAGCCAGATTTTCCGCTTTATCGATAACTTCACAACCACCATAATACCTATTACCCGGATAACCCTCTGCATATTTGTTTGTCAAACAGGAACCAGCCGCTTCCATGACTGCTTCACTGACAAAGTTTTCAGACGCAATTAATTCAATGTTTTTGCTTTGCCGTTTCTCCTCTTCCTCAATAATACTTGCAATCTCTGGATCTACATCCTGTAAAAATCCCATTTCCTATCACCTCAGTTTAATAATTTTTAAAGTAATCCTGTCCTTTCATTGAACTCTTTAATTAATTCATCAATCTTATCTACCTGGTCATGGATACTACCCCAGTAATTTTCATAATCATACCACTGGGCATTTAATTCTTCTGATTCTTTACCCTGTTGCTCAATCCAGGTATAATATTTTAGATTATGAATACGTCTTCTATCTCTATAGGTTAATTCCTGCATATTATCTGTTTTTATTTCGTTCATATGTTTATTATAATCAACAGCAGCATCAATTTCCTTATATTCTCCGCTTTCATCTCTCATTTCCTGTAATCTTGATTGATAGAGTTCCATGGAATCTGTAAAAACTGTCAATACTACATCATCTTCTGTTAACTCATAATATTTAGCAAACTTAATCGCACTTAACATGTTGGCTATACTGGAAATACCCATTAACGGCAATTCTTTTATTATATCATCACTAACACCCTGTTCTCTTAAATAATCTTTTCCTGCTGGTTCATTAAATAATCTCATTAAACCCATACTGTCATTGTCATCAACTGCTATGACCATATCGGTATTCTTTACATTATGAATCCAGGGCACATGTTTGTCACCTATACCTTCAATCCGGTGACCACCAAAACCATTTTCCAGTAGTGTAGGACACTGTAGGGCTTCAGCTGCAACAAGTTTACTGGTCGGGTAAAGCTCTTTAAGATAATCCCCACAACCCATTGTACCTGATGAACCTGAAGTTAAAACAACACCACTATAGTTATCTCCTTCACCCATTACTTCATTAAGAACCTCCTGCATTGCATTACCTGTTACCTCATAATGCCAGAGGTGATTACCAAATTCATCAAATTGATTGAAAACAACTACATTATCTCTTGTTTCCCTTAATTCCCAGGTTTTATCAAAGATCTCTTTAACATTACTTTCACATCCCGGAGTGGGAATTACCTCTCCTGCCACTTTAGATAACCAATCAAATCGTTCTTTACTCATTTCTTCCGGTAATATAGCTATAGAATCACAGGAAAGTAATTCAGCATCATAGGCTCCTCCACGACAGTAATTTCCTGTAGAAGGCCAGACAGCCTTATGAAAAGTGGGATCAAACTGACCAGTAATAAGTCTTGGAACCAGACAACCAAAAGTGGCACCTACCTTATGAGAACCTGTCGGAAACCATTTCCCAACCAGGGCTACAATCCTGGCATCTACACCGGTCAATTCCTTCGGTAATTCAACATAATTAACTCCATCATAGAGACCACCTTTTTTAACCGATTCATTTTTCCAGGTAATTCTAAATAAATTGCGAGAGTCTACATCCCATAAACCTACTTCTTTAAGATTTTTTTTAATTTTTTCAGGTATCAATTCAGGATTTTTCATCTCTTCAAATGTCGGTATAATAATATTTTTTTCTCTTGCCCTTTTCACAGTACTTTTCAGTTGTTTTTCATCCATTGTTAAATCAATCATTAATTTTCCTCCTTTGATTTCAGCTAACAGACAATATTTTTTTAAACTTATTTAATTACTATTTTATTTATTCAATGTAATTTAATAAATTCCTGCATAAAATTTAAAAAAATCCACAAAAATTAAATCTAGTTAATTTTATACGCAAAATAAATCGTAAACCAGACTGGTTTACGATAGTCAAAATTATATTATTTTTATATTATTTAAAATCTGGGTGGAGTTATGGAGGAAATAAATATCAAATCTTTTTTACCTATACTGGTTATTTTATGTGGTATACTTGCTTTATAATAAATACTATCTTCTTTTCCAAGTGTATAAAATTCATCACCTATCTGTATTTCCATTTTACCCTCTAATATAAGTGAACACTCCTCACCATCATGAGGTAAAGGACTTTCACAGGTGCTAGCTCCCGGTTCCATTTGAAAATATACAATTTCCATCTGGCGATTTAAATCAGGACTAATTAATTCATAGGAAATATGACTGTGGGGAAGTGTCAAAGTTCTTCTATCCCCTTTCCGAACTACCTGACAATGATCTTTACTGTCATTTAAAAAATAAAACATAGGTACATTTAAGGCCTGGGCAATTTCACGCAAAGAAGTAATTGAAGGTTCTGCCAGTCCTCTTTCAATTTGACTTAAATAACTTGAAGTCTTACTGATCTTTTCAGCCAACTGTGATAAATTCATTCCTTCTGATATACGGGTTTCTCTGATTTTTTTTCCTAGCATTTTATTATATTTTGATTTCTCACTATCCATTTAATACACCTGCCTGTACATTTTTAAATTTTATTTAATTTGCTTTAATTATATATGTTATATACCTTATATGCAAGCAATATCAATGATAGATTATTTATAAATTGTATTAAAAATCATATTTTTTTACTTCTACAGATGTCGGTAAAGAAGGAATACCACCATTTACAGTTGTTACAATCGCACCTACTTTGTTGGCAAAAGAAAATATTTTTCTCATTACTTTTTTATCGATTTTATTAACAGAATAATCCTGTTCAAAATATTTTACTATTTTACGCAAAAATGCTGCTGTAAAACCATCTCCAGCCCCCGTTGTATCTATAGCTTCCGTTTTAATACCTTCTATGTAATCATAATTTAAACTATTATAATAAAAACA
>CAYRVO010000112.1:0-5373 GCA_964427565.1 uncultured Halanaerobiales bacterium
TCGTTCCTATATTTAGATGCGGTTTTGTCCTTTCAAATTTTTCCTTTGCCATTTTGTTTTCCTCCTTATATTATTTTTAATTACCCACTATATCTTTAGCAATATTTTTCGGAGTTTTTTCATAGTGAGAGAATTGCATTGTATAAGTAGCACGTCCCTGAGTTTTAGATCGTAAATCAGTAGCATAACCAAACATTGCAGCCAGAGGTACATAACCTTTAACTACCTGAGCATTAGATCTCTGTTCCATACCTTCAACACGACCGCGTCTACCATTTAAATCACTTATTACATCACCCATATATTCTTCAGGAACAACTACTTCTACTTTCATAATCGGTTCCAGTATTACTGGATTAGCTTTTAAGGCAGCTTCTCTAAAACCCATAGATCCTGCAATTTTAAAAGCCATTTCCGAAGAATCAACTTCATGGTAACTACCATCCTCTAAACTCACCTTAACATCTACAACTGGATAACCGGCCTTTATACCATTTTCCATTGCTTCTACAATTCCATCTTCAACAGCAGGTATATAATCTTTGGGAATTGATCCTCCAACTATATTATTCTCAAATATAAATCCTTCGCCTTCATCTAATGGTTCAAGATCAATTTTTACATGACCATATTGACCTCTACCACCGGATTGCCGTATAAATTTACCTTCAACATCGCTTACTTTTCTATCTATTGTTTCTCTATAGGCAACTTTTGGTTTACCAATATTGGCATCAACCTTAAATTCACGCAACAATCTATCTACAATTACTTCCAGATGCAATTCACCCATTCCCTGAATAATTGTCTGACCTGTTTCTTCATCAGATTTTATCTTAAATGTTGGATCTTCTTCTGCCAGACTCCTGAGTGCCTGACCAAGTTTATTCTGATCAGCCTGACTCTTAGGTTCAATTGCTACTGCTATAACCGGTTCTGGAAATTCCATAGATTCAAGAACAATAGGATTTTCTTCATCACAGAGTGTATCACCTGTACTTGTATTTTTTACTCCAACTGCAGCTGCTAAGTCTCCAGCATATACTTTATCTCTTTCTTCCCTGTGATTAGCATGCATCTGTAGTATTCTACCAACACGCTCTTTTTTGTTTGTACTTGAATTGTATACATATGATCCGGCTTCCAACACACCAGAATATACCCTGAAAAATGCAAGTTTTCCTACATAAGGATCGGACATTATTTTAAAAGCTAATGCTGCAAATGGTTCATCTTCTTCAGATTTTCTTATAACTTCCTCTGATGTTTCAGGATCATAACCTTCAATAGGTGGTACATCCAGGGGAGAAGGCAAGAAATCAACAATTGCATTCATCAACATTTGAACACCTTTGTTTTTAAAAGCTGATCCACATAATACAGGTAATAGTCCTACATCAATAACAGCCTGTCTTAATACTTCTATAACTTCTTCAGCTTTTATTTCCTCTTCTTCCAGATATTTTATCATTATTTCTTCATTAAATTCAGCAAGTGTTTCTAGTAAATTTTCGCGATACTTATCTGCTTGTTCCTTATATTCATCAGGTATTTCCTGTCTTTCAAAATTTACTCCTAGTTCATCTTCATAAATTATTGCTTCCATATTTATTAAATCAATTACACCTTCGAATTCAGCTTCTGTTCCTACAGGTATCTGAATGGGTACAGCATTGGCGTCCAATCTTTCTTTCATCATCTTTATTACTCTATAAAAATCAGCACCCATCCTATCCATTTTATTTACAAAGGCAATTCTTGGTACCTGATATTTATCTGCCTGTCTCCAAACAGTTTCGGATTGTGGTTCTACACCACCTACTGCACAAAACAGTGCTATCGCACCATCTAATACACGAAGAGATCTCTCTACCTCCACAGTAAAGTCAACGTGTCCTGGCGTATCTATGATGTTAATTCGATGGTCCTTCCACTGACAGGTTGTGGCAGCTGAGGTTATTGTAATGCCCCGTTCCTGCTCCTGTTCCATCCAATCCATAACTGCTGCTCCATCATGTACCTCACCCATTTTATGAACTCTTCCAGTATAATAGAGAATACGTTCAGTAGTTGTAGTTTTTCCAGCATCTATATGGGCCATAATTCCAATATTGCGAGTCTTATTTAATGGAAATTGTCGGGTCACTATTCTCCCCCCTTAACAAAAAATAATCTACCATCTATAATGTGCAAAAGCTCTGTTAGCTTCAGCCATTCTATGAACTTCTTCTTTCTTATTTACAGCACCACCAGTATTATTATAGGCATCCATAATTTCATTAACAAGTCTTTCTTTAATTGATCTTTCTCCCCTGGCACGGGCAGAATTAATTAACCAGCGAAGCCCCAGGCTTAATTTGCGATCTTCATCTACTTCTACCGGCACTTGATAGTTTGAACCACCTACTCTGCGTGATTTAACTTCCAGTGCAGGTTTTACATTATCCAGTGCCTCTTTTATTACATTTAAAGCCTTCTCTCCAGTTTCTTCTTCAATTATATCTAAAGCTTCATACATAATTTTTTCAGCTAAACTTTTTTTGCCATCCCACATAATTTTATTAATTAATCTATTAATAATAACTTCATCATATACAGGGTCTGGCTCTATCGTTCTTTTTACAGCTCTATTTTTACGCATTTCTTTCCCCCCTTATTTAGGTTTTTTAACACCATATTTTGAACGAGCCTGTCTGCGATCTTCCACACCAGCTGTATCAAGTGTTCCACGAACAATATGGTATCTTACTCCAGGTAAATCTTTTACCCTGCCACCACGTACAAGAACAACTGAGTGCTCCTGTAGATTATGTCCTTCTCCGGGGATATAACATGTAACCTCTTTTCCATTCGTCAAACGAACTCTAGTAACCTTTCTTAATGCAGAATTAGGTTTCTTAGGGGTTGCTGTATAAACCCTGGTACATACTCCTCTTTTTTGAGGTGAACCTTCTAATGCAGGTGCAGATTTCTTTTTCTTGACTTTTTCACGACCTTTACGAATCAATTGATTGATTGTAGGCACAAATCCACCTCCTTCCACTACTTCAGTAATGCTGCAGAGGCAGTGGCTACATCAACACCACATACTCTCCCCAGCTTCAATTTACTATCAATATATTCTACAGGTATATTACTTTGCTGTACAATATCATCTATCTTCTTAAAAAGATCCTCATCAATATCAGCAGCAAGAAAAACCTTACATGCCTGATTTTTCTTGATTGCTTTCAGAGTTTCTTTTGTACCAACCACTTTTTTGTCATTATTAAAGTCATTACTCACTATTACTTTCCTCCTATTCAGAAGTCAAGTATAACTTAACTTGCACACACTTAAGTATTTTAACACCTTTCCTAAAACATGTCAAGACTTTTTAGTTTTTAACTTAATTCTTCTTCAAGTCCAGAAAATACCTCACCATCTTCATCCAGAACATCAATATCTCTATAATATTTCATACCTGTTCCAGCAGGAATTAATTGACCAATAATAACATTTTCTTTTAATCCCATAAGATTATCTATTTTTCCTTCAAGTGAAGCTTCAGTTAAGACCCTGGTTGTTTCCTGGAATGAAGCAGCTGATAAAAAGCTTTCTGTTGCCAGAGAAGCCTTCGTAATCCCCAGTAATTCAGGTTTAAGAGTGGCGGGATTACTACCATTTTCATTGTGTTCATCATTTATCTTCCGGGCTTCATATCTATTAACCAAACTTCCTGGTAAAAGATCAGTATCGCCTGCACTTTCAACCTTTACTTTTTTAAGCATCTGCCTAATAATAACCTCTATATGCTTATCATTAATTTCAACACCCTGGGATCTGTAAACATTCTGTACCTCTTCCAGAAGATAATTTTGAACATAATTTATGCCCCTGATTTTTAATAATACGTTAGGATCCATAGGACCTTCAGTTAATTTATCTCCACGTTCAACATACTGACCATCACTAATAATTAATTTAGATCCATAAGGTAATTGATATGTTTTTTTCTTACCTTCATCATCTTTTATAACTACTCTTTTAGAATTCTTTTTCTGTATTATTTTAGCTTTTCCTGATTTTTCAGTAATAATTGCCTGTCCTTTAGGTGTTCTACCTTCAAAGAGCTCTTCTACTCTCGGTAAACCCTGAGTTATATCATCACCGGCAACACCACCTGTATGAAAAGTACGCATTGTTAACTGTGTACCCGGTTCACCAATTGATTGCGCAGCAATAATTCCTATTGATTCCCCAATATCTACCATTCCACCTGTGGCTAAATTCCTGCCATAACACTTACGACAAACACCATGTTTAGCTTCACATGTTAATACTGAACGAATATATATTTTTTCCAGATCAGCTTCCTTTATTTTTTCTATATTATCTTCTTCAATCATTTCATCTTTTTTTACTATTACTTCTCCTGTGTCTGGATTAGTAATGTCTTTTGCAGCCAGCCTACCCAGACATCTCTCTTCCAGTTTTTCAATAGCACTTTTACCTTTACCACCGATGGCAGAGACTTCTATCCCTTCCTCAGTACCACAGTCATTTTCACGGATTATTACATCTTGTGATACATCAACAAGACGTCTTGTTAAATAACCGGAATCGGCAGTTCTTAACGCAGTATCCGCAAGACCTTTACGTGCACCATGTGTAGAGAGGAAAAACTCTAAAACATTTAATCCTTCTCTAAAGCTTGATTTAATTGGTAAATCGATAATCCGGCCTGAAGGATCTGCCATTAAACCACGCATACCAGCGAGCTGTGATATCTGAGATGTATTACCACGGGCACCGGAAGTAGCCATCATGTATATATTATTTTCTTCATCAAGGTGATTAAGTAAGGCATCAGTAACTTCATCTTTAGCATTATTCCAGATATTGACTACCTTCTGATATCTTTCATTTTCTGTGATAGCTCCTCTTTTATAATGTTCTTCAATATCTCTAACATTATTTTCTGCTTTTTCCAGTAACTTTGTTTTAGCATCTGGAATAGCGGCATCAGTAACTGCTATTGTTATCCCTGATCTTGTTGCAAAATCATAACCAAGTTTTTTAATTTCATCAAGGGCCTCAGTAGTTTTATCACTACCAAATAATTTATGCAGTTCAGCAATTACTTCCCCCAGTCTCCCTTTATCTATTTGTTCATTTATATAATCCATATCTTTAGGAAAAGCTTCATTGAATATCATTCTACCAGCTGTAGTATCAATCATATCCCCTTTATATCTAACTTGTATTTTCGCCTGTAGGTCTATTTTGTCTGTATCATAGGCCTTTATTGCTTCATCAGGATTGGCAAAAATCTTGCCTTCTCCCTTTTTATTTTCTTTTTCCATCGTTAAATAATATATTCCTAAAACCATA
>CAYRVO010000113.1:0-5349 GCA_964427565.1 uncultured Halanaerobiales bacterium
GGGTTAAGAGAAATAAATTTAAAATTGTCTGGAAAATATTTTGAAAAGATAGTATAATAAGATAAATAAAAATATTTAAAAAACTAACTATAATAATTATATAAAGAATAGTTAATTAAAGAAAGGGGGAAGAGGATATTAATTCTTTTGATAGTAAAATCTTAAAATATATTTTAGATAATATTAATGAAGGTATTCATATTGTTGACAGAACTGGAAAAACAGTTATTTATAATAAAAAGATGGCTGAACTAGAAAATATGGAACAGAAATTTGTGTTAAATAAAAACATTCTTGATGTTTTTCCATCTCTCAATGAAGAAAGTAGTACTTTATTATCTGCATTAAGAAGTGGGGAAAAAATAGAAAACAATCAACAGGAATATTTAAATAAATCAGGGCAAAAAGTAACAACAATAAATACAACTATACCTATTGAAAAGGATAATAAAATATGGGCTATGGAAATAGCAAGAGATATAACTGATATAAAAGACTTATATAACAAGGTTATTAAATTGCAGGAAAAACTATATAAAAACGATAAATTAGATATTAATAACCATTATTTTACTTTTAATGATATAATAGGTGAGGATAAAAAATTAAAAAAAGTTATTAGATATTCTCGCCAGGCTGCAAAAACAGATTCTTCAGTGTTAATTGTAGGTAAAACAGGAACAGGAAAAGAATTATTTGCACAGAGTATCCATAATGAGAGTAAAAGAAGAAATAAACCTTTTATAGCTCAAAATTGTGCTGCTTTACCGGAAAATTTACTGGAGGGAATTTTGTTTGGTACACGTAAAGGAGGTTTTACTGGAGCTGTAAATAGGAAGGGTTTGTTTGAACAGGCTAACAAAGGAACATTATTACTGGATGAAGTAAATTCTATGTCTACTGCTCTGCAGGCAAAATTATTACGGGTATTGCAGGAAGGAAGTATAAGACGCGTTGGTGGAAAAAAAGATATAAAAGTTGATGTAAAAATAATAGCTACAATAAATAATTCACCTGTAGTATCAATAAAAAATAACAAACTAAGAGAAGATTTATATTATAGACTCGGAGTTGTTTTGCTTTACCTCCCACTCTTAAAAGAACGGGGTTCTGATGTGTTAATTTTATCCAATCATTTTATCAAAACGTTTAACAAAAAATTTAATTGTCAAATAAAGGGTCTAGATGATGAGGTAAAAGAAATATTTTTAGAATATTCATGGCCAGGTAATGTTAGACAGCTGGAACATGTAATTGAAGGTGCAATGAATATTATTGATAATGATGATTTGATTAAATCTAAACATGTTAAACCTTTTTTATTAAAAAATGAGAAACTTCAAAAAAATACTTCTGAAAACAGTTCTCCTATAATAAAATTAGATAAATCAAAACAAAAAATTTCCTTACCTAAAAAACTTAATAAAATAGAAAAAAAGATTATTATAGATACTCTTTCAGAAACAAACGGTAATGTAACTAAAACCGCCAAAAAACTGGGTATAAAAAGGCAAAGCCTTCAATATAGGATAAATAAATATAATATCAATAAAAATATACATTCGAACAATTAATATATCTGGAACGATTAATGCAAGAAATAATAGTAACACAATTATTTAAAAAATAAATAAATTATGAAAAATGTAAATATTGAATAATATCGAGGGAGATGAATTATGAACTTTAAAAAGCATTTAAATAAAAGAGGAGAAAAAATCTATGATTTAATGATGGAGCTTATTAATATTCAGAGTGTTAGCAATACAAAAGGTGTTGCTGAGATAGGTGATTACATATATGATAACATGAAGGAATGGTCTTATTTTAAAAAAAATCCTGATCATTTAAAAAAAATTATGCTTGCTGATGATAATTTAAATAGAAATAATATTGTTGCTTTAATTAGGGGGCATAAAAGGCAAACTAATAAAACAGTTGTCTACATTAGCCATATGGATACTGTTGATATTGGAGAATATGGATCTCTTAAAGATATAGCCTGTAGGCCGATTAAATTAATGGAAAAGTTAAAAGAAAGAGATTTAAAGGAATCAGTTAGAATGGATTTAAGATCAGGAGAATGGTTATTTGGACGAGGATCTGCTGATATGAAAAGTGGTGTAGCTGTTGAAATACAGTTATTAAAAGAATTTATAGATAAAATTGATAAATTTAGCGGAAATATTTTGTTAGTAATTACAGTTAATGAAGAGGCTGATTCTCAGGGTATGTTGTCAGTAGCACAACCGATAAGAGAATTGGCAGAAAAATATAATTTAGATTTAATTGGGGGAATAAATACAGACTATACAACAGCTGAGCCTTTTGCTGAAAAAGATGACAGATATATATATCAAGGATCCCTGGGAAAGATAGTTCCTGCAGTATTTGTAATTGGTAGAGGTTCTCATATTGGTGAAGTTTTTGCTGGTTATGATGTTAATTTATGGTTATCAAAATTAACTGATAGAATAGAAAACAATATGGATTTTGCTGATAAAATTAAAGGAATGATAACTAATCCTCCTGTATCTTTAAAGCAGACAGATCTAAAGGAAGAATATAATGGTCAACTGCCATATAAGGGTTTTGCCTATTATAATTTCCTCAATTATAAAAGGGGTAGTGCTGAAATTATAGATCTTTTTAAAAGTGAAGTTGAAAAAAGTTTTGATAAAAGTATAAAGAAAATTAACAATGAATATAAAAAATATTGTCAAGCATCTGCAAAAAAATTTAATAAGATACAATATGAATCAAAAATATTTACTTATGGAGAACTTTTTAAGTTGATTATGAAGAGGATAAAACCTGCAGTAATTGAAAAAGAATTATTTAAGGTTCTTAATAAATGCAAAGAAGAAAATATTATGGATATCAGGATACAATCTCTAAAAATGGTTGAAAAATTATGGGATATGTCTAAATTAAGTGGACCAGCAGCTGTTGTATTTTTAGTTCCACCGTTTTATCCACCGAATAATCCCTATGTTAATGATCCTAAATTTAGTAAATTTTCTGAAGTTATATACAAATTTGTTAATTCTGAAATTCAACCGGAAATTAATTATAACCTTACTATAGAACCCTTTTTTCCTTATCTATCAGATGCTTCATTTACTACTTATCAGGAGCAAAAAAGAGATGAAGAAGCTTTAACAGAAAATATGCCTTTCTGGGATAAGGGATGGAAAATAGATATTGAAAATGTGAAAAAACTCAATATACCTATAGCAGATGTTGGAGTATATGGTAAAGGAGCACATAAATTTTTAGAGAGAGTTCATTTACCTTATACACTTAATACTTTACCGGAAATAATTAAAAAGCTCACTATTAGATTACTGAAATAAAATTTGGCGCAAAATTTTTAAAGGTGTGACAAAATATTTTGCAAATAGGGGGTGAATATTTTCTGACAATCAACAAAAGTATTATAAATTTTAAATTAGTTATAAGACATATTCAAAAATTTCAAAATTCTAAAGGGGGCAAAAATGTTAAAAAAACTTTCAATAATTACATTAATTTTTGTGATGGTACTGACCTTTGCTATAGCTAGTCAGGCAGCTGATCATAAAATGGTTATTTCTCATTATACGATAACTGATTCTTCTGTTAGTGGGATTTCAGCTTCATTGTTATACTTTGAAAATATGGTTGAATCAAGAACCGATGGAGCTATTGATGTTGAAGTATTTGGTAATAGTACTTTGGGTGGGCCAAAAGAAATTACCAGAGAAACAGTTAAAGGGCAAACCGTTCAGTCATCTATAACCTATGGTGGTGTATTTGCTACATTTTTTCCCAAATATCAGTTAATGTATAGTCCTTTCTTATTCCCCAATTATAGATCAGCTCATTCATTCTTTGATAGTGAGTATTTTGCGAACTTTATGAATGAAGCCAGAAAAGAAACCGGTCTCAGGCATCTTGGAATTTATGATGATGGAGGCGGATTTGTTGCTTTTACCAATAACAAACGTTTAATTAAGACTCCTGAAGATATGAAAGGTTTAAGGATCAGGACCGAAGGTGGAAATGCTGCCCAAATGGCTATGATTGAAGGTCTGGGAGCTAAAGCAGTTCCGCTTCCCTGGGGAGATGTGACAACTGCTTTAGCCAGTGGTGTAGCAGATGGTCAGTTTAATGCTCCTTATGTTAATGCTTTTTCTAAATTCTGGGAAGTTAATGATTACACATCCTGGACAAAGTTTATTTTTAATACTGGAGTCTGGTCTGTAAGTGATGAATGGTTTAAAGGTTTACCTGAAGAATATCAAAAAGTTATATTGACAACTGCTAAAGAAGCAATAAAAATGGCACGTGGTATTAATGTTCAACAGACTTTACTTGATTGGGAAGAAGGTAAAAAACACTTTAAAGATACCTATATGCCAACTCCTGATGTACAAAAACAGTGGAAAGAAAAATTACAGCCTGTATTTTATGAATGGGTAATTAAAGAGTTTGGTTTACAAAAAGAAGTAGTAGATGAATTCTGGGCTGCGGCCACTGAAGTTAGCGAAAATGTTGACCAGAGTATCATGGAAAAATATGGACAATAGAAATTAAGTTATAAAGGCCCCTGTGTTTGGCAGGGGCCACTTAATAATGTAGTAAAGGGGTGAAATAATGCTAAAAAAGCTAAAGGCATTAAGTGATTATATACATATTATAAGTATAGTAATTGCATCTATTTCAATTGCATTGATATTAATAATATCCATATATGGGGCAATATTCAGGTATTTATTAAATAATCCTTTACCCTGGCCCTTACCTGTAGAAAGAATTTTAATGATTTGGGGAGCATTGTTTGGAATCGCAGCAGCTTTAAAAAGAGCACAGCATATGGGTGTAGAAGGATTAATAAAACAATTTCCTGAAAAAGTAGAATTGATAATTAGATATGTGGGGTTTTTATTAATATTATTATTTGTTGTTATACTTTTCTGGTATGGTTGGCTGGAGTTAATTAATAATAATGATACTTATATGATTACCAGAAAAGTTAGAATAAGTTCTAAGTGGCTGGTAGCAGCTATTCCTGTAAGTGCTTTAATTCAACTTATACATCTTTTAACTGCCCCTTATTTAATAAAGGAAGAAATGGAAAAAGATTTAACCGAGGAATATTTAGAAAAAGAAATTTAGTAAGTAGAAAGGAGTTTTATTTGTGGGAGCAGTAATTATAATATTTTTTGCTTTAATATTTTTTGGTGTTCCTATTGCTTATACAATAGGACTTTCTGGAGTATTCGGATTATTTACTGCCGGTGGTTATAATTTTTTAAGTATAGCACCTACACGCTTGTTAGCAGCAGTTTCAGATTTTATTCTTAT
>CAYRVO010000114.1:0-5333 GCA_964427565.1 uncultured Halanaerobiales bacterium
CTAATCCTTCTGGTAGTTTTAAAGCCCGGCGTGCATCTGTATCGGTTTATCATGCTCAAAAGCATGGATATCCAGGTGTTGTGGCTGCTACCAGTGGTAATTATGGGGCGGCAGTTGCCTCTCAGGCTGTGATGCGTAATCTGGAGTGTATAATCGTTCAGGAAGTTTTTGATAGCAATGGTATAGGCCAGCCTGAGATACTTGAAAAAGGACGCAAGTGTGAAGCATATGGTGCTGAGGTTTTACAGCTATCTGTAGGACCTGAACTATTTTATACATTTCTGCGGGTACTTGAAGATACAGGTTTTTTTAATGCTTCTTTATATACACCATTTGGAATAGCGGGAATAGAAACCCTTGGTTATGAAATTTCTCAACAGTTACAGGATAAAGAAGGAAGAAATCCTGATGCAGTAATTGTAACCCATGCGGGTGGTGGTAATTTAACAGGTACAGCCCGGGGATTAAAAAAAGCAGGGGCTAAAGAAACTAAAATTATTGGAGCGAGTGTTGATTTAAGTGGTCTTCATATGGCAAGTGACAGGGATTTTAACAGGAAATCATTTACCACCGGTCATACAGGATTTGGAGTACCATTTGCTACCTGGCCTGATAGGGCAGATGTTCCCCGTAATGCAGCCCGTGCTCTTAGATATATGGACCGTTATGTAATGGTAAAACAGGGAGAGGTATTCTATCTTACAGAGGCTTTAGCTCAATTAGAAGGTATGGAAAGAGGTCCAGCAGGTAATACTTCTCTGGCAGCTGCTTTTGTTTTAGCTCAGGAAATGGATAAAGATCAAATACTGGTTGTTCAGGAAACAGAATATACCGGGGCAGGTAAACATCCTTTTGCTCAGTTAAATTTTGCTCGTGAAAATGGAATTGAGATTTATAATGGTGATCCTGACGAAGAAAAAGCGGGGAAATCGGTAGTTATACCAGAAAAGCCTGAACAAATAAAAGTAAGGAATTTTGATTTAGATAAATTAAAAGCATCTTATTTAAAAAATGTAGTTAATAAAACAGGGGTAAAAGAAGTATGTAATGAAGAACTAGAGTTTCTGGCAGCAGATATAAATAAACCCCAAGATGAGATAAGGGATATATTAAGAGATTGTTATAAGATATCTGTTACTGGAGGGTAAAAAATGAAGATAGATCTTTTAATTGCTGAAATAGGAAGTACGACTACTCTTGTTAATGCATTTGACAATATAAATACAGGCCCTACCTTTATTGGTCAGGGATTAGCTCCAACCTCAGTTTTAGATGGAGATGTAATGATTGGTGTCAAAGGAGCAATTAAAAATTTGCAGCATAAGCTTGCCATAGAAAAATTAGACTGGCAGGAATTTATGGCTACCAGTAGTGCAGCTGGGGGTCTGAAAATGACTGTTCATGGTCTGGTTAAAGATATGACTGTAAAGGCGGCTGAAGAAGCGGCCCTGGGTGCCGGTGCGGTGATTAAAAAAGTAACTGCCGGTAAGTTGAGGGACTTGCAATTAGAAGAAATTATAGAAACTGCCCCCAATATTATTCTTCTTGCCGGTGGTGTTAATTATGGAGAAGAAGAAGTGATTCTCCATAATGCAGAAAAGATATCTAAACTCAATCTTGATGTGCCTGTTATTTATGCCGGAAACAAAGTATTGCAGAAAGAAATAAAGCTAATGTTTAATGAAGAAGATAAAGAGATTTTAATAGCAGAAAATGTATATCCAGAAATTGATCAACTTAATATTGAACCAACAAGGAAATTAATACATGAGGTATTTGCCCGTCATATTGTCAGGGCACCGGGGATGCCAAAGATTGAAGATAAACTATCCATAGATATGATGCCTACTCCTGGAGCTGTGATGAAGGCTTCTCAATTATTAAAAAAAGAAATTGGTAATCTAGTAACAATAGATGTTGGTGGAGCAACGACCGATGTTCACTCTGTAACGGAAGATTCGGAAAATATTCATAATATACTTATAAATCCTGAACCAGAGGCCAAAAGAACTGTAGAAGGTGATTTAGGAGTATATTTAAATGCCCCTCATGTGTATAAATTGTTAGCTCAGGAAAATAAAATTGAAAAAATTGAAGAGCTAGCCCCATTACCCAGAAATGAGAAAGAGGCTGAATATATACATAAATTAGCCCAAAAAGCTGCTTTTGAAGCAGTAAAAAGACATGCAGGTAGATTGAAAGATTATTATGGACCAGGAGGAAGACAAACTGTAGCCGAAGGTAAAGACTTAACAGCGGTAAAATGGATTATCGGTACTGGGGGTGCTTTAACAAGAATAGCAGCAGGTGCTAAAATACTGAGTAAGATTAAGAGTGGTAGTAAAGCTTCATTATTACCCGGTAAAAATGCGGGAATGTTAATAGATAATGATTATATTATGGCTTCTATGGGTTTGATGAGTATAAAATATCCACAGGCTGCTTTATCATTATTAAAAAATAGTGTGGGGTTAGATAAAATTTAAAAATATATTTGTTAATAGAGTTGGTAAAAGTATAAGGGAAAGGAGATGAGGTTATTGTCTCTTAAAAGAGAAGATGATTTTCAAAAAAGAAGGGAACACCTTGCTGAATTAAGTGATAAAGAGTTAAAAGATAAATTCTGGCAATTGACTGAAGAAATAGTTGACCCTTTGCTTAATCTTGCCCGGAATCATACATCTGAATCAATAGAGAGATCTGTGCTATTGAGGATGGGTTTTAGTAGTCTGGAGGCCAAATCTATAGTTAATAAAATAGTAAAAGCAGAATTACTGGGTAAAGGGGCTGGTCATGTAGTCTGGAAACTTGCCAAAAAACAAAACTTAAAGATAAAAGAAGCTGGTTTAGCAATTAGTGGCGGCAAATATTCCCAAGAAGACTTACAGAACCTCTTTACAGGGGGTGAAAATGAATGAATTTAGAACCAGAAGAAAAACTTGATATAGAGGAGATACTTAAAGATTTAGAGGATTATAGTCCACGCAGAAAGGGTTGGACCTGGAGAAAAAAAGTTCCCAATCAAAAAATTGGTAAATTTACATACAAAGAGAGTAGTGAATGTCTTAAAAATAGTGTGTCTTTACCAGCAGCCCATAGTTTTAGAGGAATTGATCCGCAACCAGAGCCAGTTATTACAACTGAGATAGCATCCGGTAGATTTGAGGATGATATACGCAGGATGAGAATGGCTGCCTGGCATGGTGCTGATCATCTAATGGTTATCAGGACTGCTGGCCAGAGTCATTTTGATGGATTAATAGAGGGTACTCCTGAAGGGGTTGGGGGTATACCTATTACCAGAAAACAGATTAGGGCAACCAGAAAGGCCCTTGATTATATAGAAGATGAGGTTGGTAGACCAATAAACTTTCATTCCTATGTCAGTGGGGTAGCAGGTCCAGAGATTGCTGTTCTTTTTGTTGAAGAGGGTGTAAATGGTGCTCATCAGGATCCACAGTATAATGTACTTTATCGTAATGTTAATATGTATCGGTCTTTTGTAGATGCTGCTGTAGCCAAGAAAATAATGGCAGCAGGTAATATGTTACAGATAGATGGTGCTCATAATGCCAATGCTACTGCTCGTGAAGCCTGGAAGGTAATGCCAGAATTATTTGTTCAGCATGCTATTAATTCCATGTTTTCACTTAAAGCCGGTATGCCTAAAGAAAATATCGCTTTATCAACAGTTCCCCCAGTAGCAGCGCCAGCACCTGATATCAGGATAAATCTACCATATGCAGTAGCCTTAAGAGAATTATTTACTGGTTTTCGTTTCCGGGCCCAACAAAATACTAAATATATGGAATCATCTATTCGTGAGGCAACAGTAACACATACCCTTAACTTATTATTGACACAGTTAACTTCCTGTGATTTACAGAGTACAATAACCCCTGATGAAGGCCGTAATGTACCCTGGCATCACTTTAATGTTCAGGCTGTAGATACTGCTAAACAGGCCTTTGCTGGTATGGATGGATTAAAGGAATTACTTGAACTTAAAGAAGAGGGTTATCTGGCCTATAAAGCTAGAGAGCTAAAAGAACGTGCTGTATTATTTTTAGAAGAAATTATAGAGACAGGCGGCTATTTTAAAGCCGTTGAAGAAGGGTTTTTTGTAGATTCTGGTGAATATCCAGAAAGGAATGGTGACGGTATTTTCAGGCAGAGAGATGGGGGTGTAGCTGCCGGTACAATAGTACCCCGCGATGATGATTATATGGCACCAGTGTGTGAACATTTTGGTTATAATAATTTACCGGAAGGAATAGAAAGGCCCTGTGATTTAATAGATGGATGTACCCTTCATGATCACAGTAAAATTGAATTTATAGATGAATTGGATAAAGAAGATAATGTTCACAAGCGTCTTGAAAAAAATAAAGAATATAGAAAAGGCAGTCTATTAAAACCGGAAGTAGAATGGCTAGCAGATGGTTGGCTGGTAACAACAATCTTTTTACCTGTTAATGAGGATGTAGCTGAAGTGGCTGCCCTGGAAATAGCTAAAAAGATGGGTTTAAAGAATGCAGAAGTTATTCATAAGGAAATTATGCATCCTGCTGAAGGTACACTGCTTGAAATTAAGGGTCAGGTAGACTTCTCAATAGATATAGATGAACTGGACATTCCTGAAAAAGAAGAGGCATTACCCTATGATGAATTAAGGAGTTATGTAGATGAAAATCCAATGAATGTAGTTGCTGCAACAGTTGGGAAAGATGAGCATTCTGTTGGTATGCGAGAAATTATTGATATTAAACATGGTGGTATTGAAAAATATGGTTTTAATGTAATTTATTTAGGAACTTCCGTTTCTATAAGTAAAGTAATTAATGCTGCTATTGAGGTTAATGCTGATGCAATACTAATCAGTACGATTATTACCCATAATGATGTCCACCGTGAAAACATGAAAAAATTGCATGACCTCTGTATTGAAAAAGGAATTAGAGATGATATTATCCTGATTTCTGGTGGTACTCAGGTAAATAATGATATGGCTAAAAAAGCCGGTTTAGATGCTGGTTTTGGCAGGGGAACACATGGTGAAGATGTAGCTACATTTATTGTTAAGAAAAAGCGTAATGAAATATAAAAATAAAATTAACTTGTTTGGATTTAATGAATTTGGTATAATAATCAAGGAAAAAGCAAAATATTCTAGCAATTAAAGAAGGTGGCAGAATGGTTGAGAATAGTATTAGGCCAGTGTGGGTAGAGGTAAGTCTAGATAATATAAGATATAATCTCAAACAGGTAAAGAGAAATGTTTCACAGGAAACATTAATTATGGCTGTAGTCAAAGCAGATGGTTATGGACATGG
>CAYRVO010000115.1:0-5327 GCA_964427565.1 uncultured Halanaerobiales bacterium
CCCTTATTTATATATTACAGTATATTTTATAATATATTGTATTTGTTATGAAAAATCAAGTTTAAAAATATTTGTATTTTTAATATTTTTAAGGACCTTCAACTTAGCAGATTATTAGCAAAGTCCAATATCCTGAATTTACCAATATAATAAATATATAAAAAATTATTGACATAAATAATACTTTATAGTATTATACTTATATAAAATAGTACTAAAATGGTAAAAAACAAAAAATGAAAGATATACAAATGGTATTATATAATCTAAGAATTTGCGAAAACAGGAAGATAAAGAAAAATAAGGGATGATTAAGATGATAAAAAGAAAAATAAAATCAGAATATGGTCAAAGCTGGGCTGTGGCTGTAACCATGTTGGAGGGTCCCAAAATATTAGATGAGATAATCCAGCATTTTAAAGTAGTAAAACGAAGATTTGCTTTATTTAATGATCAGAGCAAACATCATATTTAGATGATGAAATTAAATAAAATGGAGGAGATAGAAATGGACAAAGAAATTAAAGAGGAATATATACAGGAGTTTAATGATATTTGGCATTATTTTATATTTAATTTTCAAAATAAGGATAATGAGCTATGGGGAAAAGAACTAAAGGATGCAACTACTATTGAAATTAGTATTCTAAATATCATTGATAAAAAACCAGATGTTATGTTAAAGGAAATAAAAGGGATACTTGAGATTCCCGGTAGTACACTTACCAATGCAATTGACCGACTTGAAAAAAAGGGATTAATTAAAAGGGTTATCAGTAAAAGAGACCGCCGATCATTTGGACTTATGTTAACTGCTCAGGGACAGAATGCTCAGGAGAAACACATAAAGGCAGAAAATCAATTATGTGAGAGTATCTTGGGTGCACTCGATTCTGATGAAGAAAGAAAAAGATTCTTGCAATCATTAAATAAAATCAAAAAGAAGCTTTAAATTAAAATGGAATATTGATTAATTAGCAGACATAATAAATTAATGAAAGGATAAGTAATAATGCAGAAATTGATAAAGCAAAAATTTAACGTTTAACTGACTGCTTTTATATGATATAATAATATTCAGACAGTTAAGGTTGCGCTAAAATTTGTTTCTTTTAATAGTGTCTACATTTTAATAGGGATGAAGTGAATAGCGATGTGTATTATTGTTTGCTTCTATTGTAAATTAAATAAAATTCATCGGGGTGGAGCATAGAAACATTATGCTTCACCTCTTTTTTTAATTAGTCAACTAAAGGATATTCAGGCCATATTATGTGAGGGGGTAGAGGTTTTGATTACTCTTAATGGTGAAGACTTAACGATAGAAGAGGTAATTAGAGTTGTTCGTAAAGGTGAAGAGGTCCAACTGGCTGCTGGTGCTGAAAAAAACATCAAAAAGGCAAGAAAGATGGTTGAGAGGCTGGTAGAGGAAGGGAAAGCTGTGTACGGTATCAATACTGGATTTGGTAGATTCAGTGACCGCAAAATATGTGTTAATAAAATCCTGGAATTGCAGGAAAATTTAATTAAAAGTCATGCTGCTGGTACAGGTGAACCCCTGGCCCGTGAAGTTGTCAGGGCCATGATGTTACTGAGGGTAAATGCCCTGGCTCATGGTAATTCTGGTGTCAGATTAAAGACATTGAAATTATTATTACAGTTAATTAACAAAAATATTACACCCTGGATTCCAGAACAGGGTTCGGTAGGAGCCAGTGGGGATTTAATTCCCCTGGCCCATATGGCTCTTGTTATGCTGGGAAGGGGTAAGGCTTATGTTGATGGGGATTTAATAGCTGGAGCACAGGCCCTTAAAAAGAGGGGATTACAGTCGATAAAACTCAGGAGTAAAGAAGGATTAGCACTGATAAATGGTACCCAGATGATGGCTGCCTATGGGGTACTTGCTGTTTATGACAGCTATAATCTGGCCTGTCATGCAGATTTATCTTTGAGTATGGCTCTGGAAGCCATGCAGGGAATTTTATCTGCATTCGATAGAGATATTCATAAGCTACGGCCCCATCCCGGACAAAAAAAAGTAGCGGCCAATGTACGCAGGATAACAGAAGGGAGTAAGCTTGCACTCTATGAAAGGGAAGATAGAATACAGGATGCCTATTCTCTCCGCTGTGCTCCCCAGGTTCATGGTGCTTCCCGGGATGCTATAAATCATGTCAGGGATATAATTGAAAGGGAGATAAATTCTGTTACCGATAATCCCCTTCTCTTTCCTGCTGAAGATAAAGTCCTATCCGGTGGTAATTTTCACGGTCAGCCCCTGGCTCTGGGTCTTGATTATCTGGGAATGGCAGTAAGTGAACTGGGTAGTATTTCCGAAAGGAGAGTAGCCAGGCTGGTTGATGCTTCACTTAATAATGGTTTACCCATGTTTTTAACAGAAAAAGGGGGACTTAATTCAGGTTATATGATAGCCCAGTATAATGCCGCTTCCCTGGTAGCCGAAAACAAAGTGCTGGCTAATCCCGGTAGTACTGACTCGATACCGACTTCGGCCAATAAAGAAGACCATGTCAGTATGGGTTCCATAAGTGCCCGTAAGGTGAGACAGATTATAAAGAATTGTGAGCAGATATTAGCAATCGAATTGATTACAACCTGTCAGGGGATAGATCTGCGCAGTGATCAACCACAGCAGGATCTTGGAAAATACAGCCGGAAAGTATTTAAATTGCTCCGTGATGATGTTTCTTATTTAAATAAGGACCGCATCTTATATCCAGAACTTAATCGAGTCAGAAAGCGTATTCATAATAAAAAAGTGTTAAACATGCTAAAAATAGAGCTTGATAATTAGCTATAATTTGGAATTATTTAGCTTGAATAATAAACTGTAATCTGATAAAATAAACATACTAATACAAGCTTATTAAAAGGAGGAGGAAGATTAATTGAGTAAGAGAAGTATTATAGCTTTATTAATGGTTTCAGTACTTATGTTAGGCATGGTGAGTGTTGTTTCGGCTGCAGATGGAGACAAATATGGTGGAACACTAGTCTTTGGTCGTGGAGCAGATGCAGTTAGACTTGACCCTGCTGATGTAACTGATGGTGAATCTGTTAAAGTAATAACTAATGTTTTTGAAGGTCTTGTTGCTTTTAAAGAAGGTAGTACAGAAGTAGAACCAGCTCTGGCTACTGCCTGGAGAACAAGTGATAGTGGTAAAGTATGGGAATTCAAACTTCGCGAGGGTGTTAAATTTCATGATGGTTCTGATTTTACTGCTGATGATGTAGTCTTTAGCTTTAAACGTCAGATGAATGAGGATAATCCCTATCATAAAGGAACATTTGCGTATTGGGGTTATATGTACAGTATGGTAGAAGATGTTGAAAAAGTAAATGACTATCAGGTGAAAATTACTCTCAGTAAGCCCTATGCACCATTTATCTATAACATGGCCTGTTTCCCTGCTTTTATAGTATCGGAAGAAGCCATGAAGGAAAAAGGTGTAGAAGGTTTCAGGACTAGTCCGGTAGGCACAGGCCCTTTTGCCTTTGTTAATTGGGAACATGATTCTCAGATTACACTGGAGGCTTTTGAAGATTACTGGGATGGCCGTCCCTATTTAGATAAAGTACTCTTTAAGGTTGTTCCCGAAAATACAACCCGTGTTATGGGATTAAAAGGTGGAGACTTGGATCTAATAGATAATTTTGGCCCTCAGAATGTAGCTACAATTAAGGAAGATGGTGCTATTAAATTGCTTAGTCAGCCAGGTATGAATGTTGCCTATATGGCTATGAATCAGATGCATAAACCATTTGATAACAAACTGGTCAGGAAGGCCATTAACTGGGCAATTGATAAAGATGCTATAATTAGAGGTGCCTATAGTGGCAAGGCTACTCCTGCTAAGAATCCGATGCCTCCAACACTCTGGGGTTATAACCACCGGGTTACTGATTACGGATATGATCCAGCAAAAGCAAAAGAATTGCTGGCAGAAGCCGGTTATGCCGATGGCTTTAAATTTGATCTCTGGTATCCCAACAACCCACGTCCCTATATGCCTGAAGGTAAGAAAGTTGCCCAGGCTATTCAGAGTAATCTGAAGGATGTAGGTATTGAAACAGAACTGGTAACTTATGACTGGGGTACTTATCTGGATAAAACAGAAGAAGGAGAACATGATGTATGTCTGATGGGCTGGATAGGAGATAATGGTGATCCCGATAACTTCCTATATGTACTGCTTGATAAAGATAATGCTGTTCCGGGAAGTGCCGGTAATTATGCATTCTATAACAGTTATCTCTTACATCAAATCTTGATGCAGGCTCAGGAAACTACTGCTGGAAAACAGCAAAGAGCCGGTATGTATAAGGCCGCACAGCATGTTATCCATGAGGATGCCCCCTGGGTACCTATAGCATATATGAATAAATTTATGGGTGCAGCTAATAATGTAATGGGTTATACAATTCACCCCACAGGTCAGGTATTCCTGGAAGATACATGGGTTAAGTAAAATAATTAAAGCCAGAAAATATCTATAAATATACCTGCTGACCTGCTATATAGTGGGTCAGCAGCATTCTTATATATGGTTTTTAAAATAAAAATTATCAGTTTAGGAGAGTTAATATGTTCAGGTATATAATTAAGCGTTTACTTTTTTTAATACCGGTCTTAATTATAATGTCATTTCTTATTTATGGTATGATAGATTTAATTCCCGGTGATCCTGCCCAGATGATTTTAGGAACTCATGTAACTGAGGAAACCCTTGCTCAAGCAAGGGAAGAGATGGGTTTAAATGATCCCTTTCTGGTCCGCTACGGCCGTTTTCTTAATGATATATTTCACCTTGATCTGGGTAAATCTTTAATGTCTGGAAGGCCGATCTGGGAAATGCTAGGTGATAAACTGCCGGCTACTATTGAATTATCAATTTTTGCCATGATTTTTGCGCTGGGAGTTGGTTTAACTGCCGGGGTGGTTGCCGCCTGGAAACAGAATTCAATTCTGGATTATATTTCTTCGATGATTGCCTTGATAGGTATTTCCATGCCTATATACTGGCTGGGTTTTATGTTGATTTTATTATTTTCTGTTCATCTCAATATATTACCTACAGCAGGACGGTTGGCGGCAGAAATAAATCCGCAAGTATTTAATACAAAGTTTTATCTATTTGAGAGTCTATTTACAGGGAAATGGGATGTATTCCTAATATGTTTAAAACATACTATATTACCGGCAATTGCTCTGGGAACAATTCCTATGGCAATTATCGCACGTATGACCAGATCTTCGTTGCTTGAAGTTTTAAAACAGGATTATATGCGAACTGCGCGGGCTA
>CAYRVO010000116.1:0-5284 GCA_964427565.1 uncultured Halanaerobiales bacterium
GCCTTATTATTAAAAATATGTAACAGGAATAAATTAACAAAAGATAATATTGTTATAACTTAGCAAATAGCTTGTTTAGAGCATGAAAAAATGTTATAATTTAATAGAAAAAGATAATAAAGGTCAATATATGCTATACATAACTGGGGAGCTAATTAATGGTAAAAATATGGAAAAAAAAGATAGTTGATCTTTATATATTAAAAGAGATTACCTATCCGTTTTTAATTGGCATAATAATTATCGGTATTATAATGTTAAGTAATTATTTGTTTCAGCTAACAGATCTTATTATAGTTAAAAAAGTACCATTTGCACTTGTTTTAAAACTTTTATTTTATTATTTACCGGAAATAATTGTCCGCACCTTTCCTATGGCGATTTTATTTGCCACTATTACAGGTATGGGTAGATTAAGTAGAGAAAATGAATTTACAGCCCTGAGGATGGGTGGTGTAAGCCTGTTCAGGCTAATATTACCACTGGTTATTCTGGGAATTATCATTAGCGGGGTGACTTTTGTTCTTAATGAAAATGTTGTTCCCTGGTCCAGTCATCAGGCCCGCAATATTATCAGGAAAACAATCCTGAAAGAATCAATGCCTGATGTAAAAGAGAATGTTTTCTTTAAAGGTCCTAAAGGCAGGGTATTTTATGTAGAAAATTATAATGAAGATAGTGCTAAGTTAAGTAAAATTATGATATATAATAGAAATAAAAATAAAAAAGATGAATTCCCACCGGTTATTACTGCCGGGGAAGGGGAAATAGAAGAAAATAAATGGATATTGAATCAGGGTATAATCCATGAATATGATCAGGATGGACATCTAAGTATTGAAAGTAAATTTGACCATATGGAAATAGAAATAGCAAAAGAATCAAGTCAATTTTTTGGTGAGCAGAGGACAACCTCGGAGATGAGCCGTAAAGAATTACATAAAGAAATAAAGTTATTCAAAAAAAGTGGAATAGATGTTTCCTCTCTTTATGTTGATTATCACCTTAAACTTGCTAAACCGATGGCAGCCCTCTTATTTATCTTAATTGGTACACCTTTAAGTTTAAATCAAAAAGATAGCAGAATTGCCAGTATGTTAATGACAATTTCAATTATATTTTTATATTACCTTATGTTATCAATCAGTCGCTCATTCGGACGTAATGGTAGATTACCACCTCTGTTGGCGGCCTGGTTGCCCAATATATTATTTGCTGTTGTCGGGGTTATACTTATTCTATGGCGGGAGAAATTCAGCAATTTTATGCATAGATTGGTACCCGGTCTATTTACAGTAATTTTATGTTTGATGATTTCTGTTCCTGGAACAGCTGCAGGAAAGGATAGCATAAGAATTGAAGGTGAGCAACTTAATTACAACAAAGAAAGCGGAATTGTAGAGATGGTTAAAAATATAAATGGAAAATATAAAAACTACTATTTTCAGGCAGATAAAATTATATTGAAGTTAAAAGATGGTTCAGAAAAGGTATTATCTCAACCACAGGAAATAAAGATGGAACCGGGTAGTTTTAGTGGCTGTAATTATAAACACCCACATTATTTCTTCAGTGCTAAAAAAATAAAGATTTATCCCGATGACTATCTGGAAGCATTTCATGTTGTTTTTAAAGAATTATCGGGTAGATTACCGCTTTTTTACTGGCCTTACCTTTACATATCATTAAAAGATGAAGAACAAAAAATTGAGCCTGAGTTTGGTTATGATGCTCAGCGGGGCTGGTTTATTAAGACAACCTGGAATTATAAGTATAAGAAATATCCGGGTGAATATTACTTTGACTTTTATACAAAATCGGGTTCAGCAGCAGGTTTTAAGCAGTATTTTCTCTTTACTGGGGCCCAGAAGGCATATATATCTTATTATGAACAGAATGATAATGGTGTTCCCAATCTGTTTAATAAAGAAGGGGTACTGAGCTATGAATTTGATTATAATAACTGGCAGTTTAATACACAGTTAGATTATACAGATTATAATGACCGTTTTAATATAGAAGCAATAGCTGAGGGAAGTTATGAACAGAAAAATCAGGACCTCAGACTTGATTCAGATTATAAAATGGTAGATTACAGGGAAGATAATGACAGTGATAAAGAAGAAATAAATATGTCAGTAGATTACAGCCGTACTCTGGCTGATAATTTAAAAATATATTTAGATTATGAATTGGACAGTGATAATTACCTCTATTCTAATCAAAATGATGATAAAGAAGTTGATATGGAATTTGAACTTGATAAGAGATTTAAAAATAATCTTGATATAAATATGCAGCTTAACAGAGACTTAGATATTGAGCCAAATGAAGGAACTACTGAAGAAGATAATCTTGAGCTTAATTTAGATTATGAATGGGCTAAATATTGGGAGATGGAATTCAATTATGAATACGGTAAAAAAGCTGAACCGGGACATCCCCTGAAAACAAGATGGGGTGGAAAGGGTGCAATATCCCGGGAAATTGGTGATTTTAAAGCAGAGATGCTTTTAGAAAGAGAAGACCCTAAATTCAGTGATGAAGAAGAAAATAATGTAAGCTTTTACAGATGGCCCGAATTTAACCTCTATTATCAGCCATATTCACCTTTCACGGGTAAATTACAGCTTGGTAATTATTTTGAGGATGATAGTGGTATTGAGGGTTATAGAGGTGGCCTGGAAGGAAACTACAAAGAACGTTGGCAGTTATTTTCTAACACATCATTAAAAACAGATAATTCTATAACTGCTTTTATTTACAGTCCACAGGAATTTAAATATGATGAAAGTAATTATGATAAAACACAATTTAGCTATCACAGTGAAACAACACTTAGCAATGAGCTTACAGATAATCTAAGGCTTGAAAATAAATATATATATAATGATTTTAGGGGGCAGAGTCCCTTTAATTTTGACCAGCAGAAGAAGGAAGAAACCCTGGAATCAAATTTAAGATATGGAAATAAGAAACTAGAGCTTGAACTTAATGGTGGCTATAATATCTACATGGATGAATATCTATTACTTACTGCTAGCTTAAGTTATATACCTGTTCCTGAATGGGAATTATCGATGAATACAGAGTATGACCCCAATACATATCTGTTTGAAGATGATCTTACTTTGACAAGTGTTTATAAGGGAGATAGATTAACATCAGAAACAGATATTATATATAACATGAATTCAAAACGTACAGAAAGACTCTCCAATAAAATAATCTATGAATTACAGGGAGATTGGGGCTGGTATGTTGAAAATAATATTGAATATGACTATGATGAGCCACAAGGGGAAAGACTGGAAGCAGCAAATCTGGTCTTAAAGAAAAAGCTGCATTGCCGGGAAATAAGTTTAAGTTACGACTACCTGAATCAGGAAATTCTCTTTACCTATACAATTGACCTCTTTCCGGGCCAGGGAGTAACAGTAGGTCAGAATGAAGATGACCCCTTTATATTCAATATTGGTGATAAAAATATAACACATTAATGGAGGAATATTTTATGAAGAATGTAATATATAGTGTATTAATTATTTTCATAATTACCTGTACCTTGTTTACGTTCAGCGCTAATCTCCTGGCAGAAGATAAAAACGAAGAGAAAGAAACTGTATTTATAAAAGCCGGCCATATGAAATATGTGGAGAATATAATCGAGTTTGAAAATGGTGTTGAGATAAAAAGAGATGAGACATTGATGAATGCCCCCAGCGGTAATTATAATAAAGATAAAAAACAGGCTTTGTTAGAAAATGGTGTAAAAGTTAAATATGATAAAGGTAATGTAGAATCTAAAACAATGACCGGTTTTTTAAATGAAGATAAATATATCTTTAAACAAGAAGTAGTCCTTAATCATACACTTGAAGATGAAAAGACATTCAAATTACAGGCTCCGTATTTAGAAATGTTATCTAAGACAAATTCCTTTACAGCTAAACAGGGAGTTATAATTAATCATGATGGTCGAATCCTAAAATCTAAAACAGCTGACTATGAAGATGAAAATGAAATACTTAAATTAAGTGGTGATGTATATATAAAAGAAGATGGAGACTGGATCAAGAGTGATAAGGCTGAATTTAACCTGGGTTCAGAGAAAGAAGAGTTTACTGCCGATGGGAATGTGGAGTTAGAGCTTGATATATAATTATACAAAAGTGATTTTTCGTCATTAAGAAATTTTTAGAATTGTCTATAACTCAATTTTGTTCGAAATATGGCTTACTAATCTATAAGTCATCCTGACTAAAGATTAGCTCAATACATCCATGTATTTCGGCCATATTTCTCACGTCATTTCGTTTAGACTCTTATACTAAAAATTTCAATATTCCTCAAATAACACTTTTGCATAATATTTTAAAAAAACACTATAGATGCTTATATGTTACATGATTGTAAAAAGTTAAAAAATATTAGATTTTAAGAAGGTATTTTACGTTTTATATAGAAATCATATATAGGAAAAGATTGATATTAATTCAATATTTTTTTAAAAAATAAGCAGGAATTTGTTTGTTAATGTTTAATTATATTTATGAAGTCTAAAAATGTTTTTCATTTTAAGATGTCTATAATTAATGAGAGTTTAGGATATGATGCCTTGAGGAAATGTGTCCATAAAAATGGAGCTGATGTTTATGGAAAAAACTATTAACAAAATTAAAGATTATATGAATGAGATTGATTATGGTAAGATAGTAATCACGATTCATCAGGGTAAGGTTGTTTATATAGAAAAGCAGGAGAAAGAGAAGCTTGATTAGGATAATAATTAAATAATATGAATATCCTGACTGAATAAATCAGAGGGGTATAAATGGGAGATTTATTACAATGTCCTATTTATACCCCTTTTTTAGTTTTATAGGTTATCATATCTAACTTCATTAATAAATGGAGGTGGTTACTACACCAGCAAATAATATTATATAAATTCTTATTAACTATCTTTTCTGGGGGGTGATAAAAAAAGTATAAAGAAGGAATAATATGTTAGGCTAAGGAGTTATAACTGCCCACTTACCTAGCCAGCATAATTCTTGAGCTCAAAAGGGCAGAGATAAAATTAAGCAATGATGGTAGGGGGATTTTAAAACATAAAGGAGGCAAATTAATAATATGATATCAAACAAGTTTGTGAAAAAACTAAGCGTTGTGGCATTAGTATTAGTAATGGTATTTGCCATGGCGGCTTGTAGTTCAGACGATAGTGATGATGAACTAGTAATTAGTTCAGTAAGCGATGTTGCGGGTATTGAAGTAGCTT
>CAYRVO010000117.1:0-5279 GCA_964427565.1 uncultured Halanaerobiales bacterium
ACTTATAGATATGGATGTAAAATTTCAGTTATCTAAAAATTATACAAAAGTTTCAGTGGTTGGAGGAGGTATGACAGGTAGGCCAGGTATAATGGCAGAAATTATTAAGGCTTTGCAGAAAAAAAAGATAGAGATATATCAAACTACTGATTCCCATACTACAATATCATGTTTACTGGAAAAGAATGTTGAAAAAGATGCACTGAAAGCCCTGCATGATGTATTTACTTTAAATAAGCTTAATAATTAAAAAGGAGGGATTTAAATGCTGGAACATTTTGGTGAAGTAATGACGGCAATGGTAACACCTTTTACTAATAACCTGGAAGTAGATTTTGAGAGGGCACGAGAACTTGCAACATATCTGGTGGAAAATGGTTCAGACAGTGTTCTTGTAATGGGAACTACCGGTGAAGTTCCGACATTAAAGAAAGATGAAAAACTAAAGCTTCTTGAAGTTGTTGTAGATGAGGTTGGTGATAGAGCTAATGTTGTTGCCGGTACAGGTTCATATTCTACTTCTGCAAGTATTGAATTAACAAAAGAAGTTGAGAAGATTGGTTTAGATGGTGTAATGTTAGTTGTTCCCTATTATAACAAACCACCACAGAACAACTTATATAATCATTTTAAGATGATTGCAGGAGAAACAAATTTACCGGTAATGATTTATAATGTGCCAGGTAGAACTTCCAGAAATATTGAAGCGGAAACAGTTAGCCAACTGGCAGAAATAGATAATATTATTGCTTTAAAGGAAGCAAGTGGTGATATAGGCCAGGTGGCAAAAGTATGTAGACTAACTGATGATGATTTTTATATTTATAGTGGAGATGACAATTTGACATTACCTATTTTATCAGTTGGTGGTCAGGGTGTTGTAAGTGTAGCTTCACATCTGGTAGGTAAAGATATAAAGAAAATGATTAATTATTTCAAAGAAGGTAGAGTAAATGAGGCAATAGAAATGAATAAAAAACTGGGTCCTGTATTTGAAGGTATATTTATTAATACAAATCCGATACCAGTTAAAGCAGCACTTAATATGATTGGTATTGATGTAGGTAGTTTACGTCCTCCCTTATTTGAATTAGAAACAGACAAGAAAAAAGTTCTAAAAGAGGTATTAGATGAGTTGAATTTAATATAAAATATTTGTTTTTATTTAAACTAAGCGTTTTGCATAATAATGTGTTATTAATATTTATTTGGCAAAGCACCTAAAAAGGTGCTTGTTTTTTTATCAATATGCCTTTATAATATATATATGGGTATATGAACGGGTAAAATAATTAGAGTTAGCAAACAATTATAATGGAGGTGTTAATTTTTTTAATGGAAACAAAAAATAAAATAGACGAGGTAACCATGATTCCTTTGGGTGGGGTTGGAGAAATAGGTAAAAATATGATGCTTGTAGAAATTGATGATCAAATTTTGATTATAGATTCAGGTGTTATGTTTCCCGAAGATGATTTACTGGGTATAGATCTTGTTATACCTGATTTTTCCTATGTACTGGAAAACAAGGAACGGGTTAAAGGAATAGTACTTACCCATGGCCATGAGGATCATATAGGAGCTTTACCATATCTTTTGAAGGATCTTAATGTACCAATTTATGGGACAAAATTGACTTTAGGTTTTCTGGAAGTGAAATTAAAAGAACATAATTTACTGGATAAAAGTACATTAAAAGTAGTTAACCCGGGAAATACTATTAAACTTGGATGTTTTGAGGTTGATTTTATACGGGTTAATCATAGTATTGCTGACACATGTGCCCTGGCTATTAATACACCACTTGGATATATAATTTATGCAAGTGATTTTAAGTTTGATCAGACACCAATTGATGGAGAAGTAGCTGATTTTCATAAATTAGCAGAACTAGGTGATAGTGATCCGGGTGTTCTGACTTTAGTATCGGATAGTACAAATGCAGAAAGAGAAGGATTTACATTATCTGAAAAAGTAGTTGGTAGGACTATTGATGAAATTTTTAGAGGAGCTAGGAATAGAATTGTACTGGCTACATTTGCTTCCAATATTCATAGAGTTCAACAGGTTGTAGATGCGGCACTAAAGTATAACAGAAAAATTGCTCTGACGGGAAGAAGTATGATCAAGAATGTTAATATTGCCCGAAAACTTGGTTATTTAACAATTCCTGAAGACATGATAGTTGATATCAGAGATTGTGCAAACTTAGCAGATAATCAAATAGTATTATTAACTACGGGTAGTCAAGGAGAACCTATGGCTGCTTTAACGAGGATGGCTAGAGGTGATCATTACCATATAAAAATATCTAAAGGAGATACAGTTGTTATTTCTGCTTCTGCTATACCGGGTAATGAAAAGTTTATAGGTAAAACTATAAATCAACTATTTGAAAAAGGTGCAAATGTAATCTATGAAGATGTTTCTGGAGTACATGTTTCTGGACATGCCAGTCAGGAAGAATTAAAGTTAATGATGAATTTAACAAAACCAAAATATTTTATTCCTACTCATGGAGAATACAGACATCTATATCACCATGTTGAACTTGCAAAAAAAATGGGTATAAATGAAGAAAATACCTATATTGCTGAAATAGGAGAAAGAATAAAATTTAATAATGATAAGATTTGGCAGGATGGTAATGTTAGGGCTGGAGATGTACTTGTTGATGGTCTGGGTGTAGGTGATGTCGGTAATATTGTTTTACGTGATAGAAGATTATTATCAGAAGATGGGATAATAATAGTTGTTGTTACAATAGATAAAAATGGCAATATAAAGGCAGGTCCAGATATTATAACAAGAGGCTTTGTTTATATTAGAGAATCTGAAAAATTAATAGATGAAGCTTCGAATAGAGTAGAAGAATCCTTGAAAAAATGTGAACAGAAGGGTATAACAGAATGGTCTACTCTAAAGAAAAAAATAAAGAATTCACTAAATAATTATATTTATAATAAAATAAAACGTAATCCAATGATATTACCTATAATCATGGAAATTTAAATATTTTAAAAGGGATGAGTTTATTAAAATAAACTCATCCCTAAATAATATATCCCTTTATGATTAATTTTAAAAATAGCAGGATAAATATATGTTATAACTAATATAATAAATATAACAAGATAAGGGGATATCTTAATGGATTTTAATATTTTGAGGTGATTTTTTTTGGTATATAAATATATAATAATGATATTATTATTGATATTTATAGCAGGGAGTTTATCATATATTTTTGCTGAGAACAACATGGAAAATGGGGATTATATAATTATGGTTCATGGACTGGGAAGGTCAAAATTTTCTATGCTGGAACCATCAATGTTTTTTCGTAATAAGGGTTATCAGGTAATCACCTTTGATTATCCATCAACAGAATATAAAGTTCAGGTATTAGCTGAAAAATATTTAAAGGAAGCTATAAATAAATGCAAAGATAAGAATAAGGAAATCCATTTTTTAACACATTCTCTGGGAGGAATTATTGTAAGATATTATTTAAATAAAAATGATGTAGAAAATATTGGCCGTGTTGTTATGTTATCACCACCCAACAATGGTAGTGAACTTGTAGATATAATTGGAGACTTTCCTTCTTTCCGCTGGCGTAGTGGACCAGCAATGCAACAGTTAAAAACAGATAATGACAGTCTACCTAATTTACTGGGACCGGTAAAATTTGAAACAGGTATTATTACAGGTAATCGTTCATATAGTATTTTTGCTTCTTTGATGTTATCAGGGAAAGATGATGGAAAAGTTTCTGTAGAGAGTGCAAAGGTTGAAAATATGAAAGATTTTCTTATTGTTAACAGAACTCATACATTTATTATGAATTCTGATATTGTTCTTAAACAGGCATATAATTTTATAAAATATGGTCGATTTAAAGAAAACTTAAATCCGGAAATTGATTTGTATAATATTCAACTAAAGATATTAAATAATATAGATTAATTATAAAGTAAAATTGCGGATGTAGTGAATAAGTATAAAAAAATTATATAATAAATTTTAAAAAGGAGGATATTATATATGGAATTAACAGTATTGGTAGATAATAACACAATTATTGATAGGTATTTAAAGGGTGAACCGGGGTTATCTTTTTTGATTGAAGAAAATAATAAGAAAATATTGTTTGATACAGCTTATTCAGAGATATTTATCGAGAATGCTATTAAAATGGATTATGATTTGCTTGATATTGATTATATTGTATTATCTCATAGCCATCTCGATCATACCTGGGGATTAAACCATCTAATTAAATATTATACAGAAATTAATATAGAGGGAAGAGAAAACAAAAAATTTAAATTAATAACACATCCAGATACTTTTAAAACAAGAACACTGGGTGATTATAAAGAAGTGGGTACAATGATTTCAGAGAAAAAAATTAAACAGCACTGTCAATTAAAATTAAGTAAAGATCCCGTATGGTTTATGGATGATATAGTTTTTCTTGGAGAAATAGAAAGAAATAATGACTTTGAAGCACAGGAACCTATTGGTAAAGTAGTGGACGGTGAACAAAAAAAAGATGATTATGTAATAGAAGATTCAGCAATTGTTTATAAAAAGGAAGAGGGACTGGTTGTAATTACTGGCTGTTCACATGCAGGTATATGTAATATTATAGAAAAGGCAAAAAGAGTATGTAATGAAGAAAGGATAATTGATGTAATTGGTGGATTTCATATGTTAAATCCTTCTGAAAAGCAGCTTGCAGGTACTGTTAAGTATATGGAAAAATTACAACCTGAAGTTATTCACCCCTGTCACTGTACAGATTTTGCCACAAGAGCAGAATTGGCAAATGTAGTTAATGTAGAAGAAGTAGGAACAGGATTAAAACTGACATACTAAAATATAAATTCAGGAACTGATTAAAATGTTAATTAAACTAATGTTTTTTATGCTTTATTCTGGGCTATCGGGCTATATTTCTTATATAGCCCTTTATTTAGAAAGAATTCAATTAACAGGTTCACAGATAGGTATTTTACTTGCCATTCAACCTTTAATGCAGGCAATTGCTACACCTTTAGCCGGTATGCTTGCAGATGCAAAAGGATGGCATAAAAAAATATTTGTTTATTGTGCGTTAACAGTTGCCTTTGTTACCCCTTTTTATATTTATAATAGGTCATTTAGAATATTTATTCTATTACAGATGATTTTATTTTCAACATTTACCTGTTTATCTCCTATTTTAAATAAAATAGTCCTGAATATGCAGCTAGACAATAAAATTGATTATG
>CAYRVO010000118.1:0-5278 GCA_964427565.1 uncultured Halanaerobiales bacterium
TAAAGTTTTTAAATATTTATCTCCAAACTTCTCATCAGATGGAACTGCTGCTAAAGTTATTTCATTGTTCGTTCCATCCAATCTTGCTATATATATTGAATCCGCCTCAATCTCTCCCTGTTTTACACTTTTTATATCGTCTAAACCTATAAGAAGTATATTAATATCCCTATTAAAATTTGAATCATTAAATACTTTACCGGGAATTTTATCTGGATAAAAATAGCTTGATAATAAATATATGCCTATTAATAATATTATTATAATACCTGATATTATAACCCGTTTAATAAATTTCTTATTACCACTTTTCACATCTCCGTCTTCTGCCATTTTATTTTAGTCCTCCTCCAACTTATTCTATATTTAATATTCTATAAAAAGAAATTGAATTCCTGCATAAAAAATAATTTATATCATTGACAGAAGAAATTTATATGATATAATTATATTTGTATTGCCGAGGTGGTGGAACTGGCAGACACGCAGCGTTGAGGGCGCTGTGGACCATTTCGTCCGTGCGGGTTCAAATCCCGCCCTCGGCACCATTCAATTTAATAAAATACCTTCAAGCTATGAACCACATGTGTTCATGGCCTTTTTTATTTTTTTATGGATTATTATATAGTTTATCATGTTCATAGATATTTCTGATGAAAACATTAATGTTTTCATCAAATTTAAATTGCTTGCTAAATCTATAATTAGTATTCAAATACGACAACAAATTGTAAATTCTTGTTCAATAATTTTTGATATGTTATAATAAAACAAATATAACTAATATGATAAAAATTTCTACATATTATTATAAAATAAGTACTAACAGCAACTTTTACATATTAAAATAATTAAAAAACGTTAATAGAAGGGAGGAAAATCTTTGAAATCAAAAAACAAGCTAGAAAATGACATTTTAAAAGATGAGAAAAATACATTAAAAAGGGCAACTAAAGTTTTAAAAAAACATAAACAAATTGATCTGCAAATTTATAATGAATATAAGCTGCTATTAAATAATTACAAAAATTTAGTCAATCAAATAGAATACATCTTCAAAATTAGTGATACCTATCAAAATAATTTAATTAATACCAAAGAAAAATTAAAAAAAGAAATCCAGAAAAAAAATAAAACAGAAAAAAAACTCAACGATAAAATTAGTGAATTAATGAAAACAAAACAAAAACTTGAAAAGGCCAATAAAAAACTTGCTAGAATATCCTCCCGTGATCAACTTACTGGCTTATATAACAGACGAAAATTTGAAGAAGTAATAAAAAGAGAATGGCGTAATGCTATTCGGGAAGTAAATCCTATATCTATTGTTATGATCGATATAGATTATTTCAAAAAATTTAATGATAACTATGGCCATTTAGCAGGTGATAATTGTTTGCAAAAGTTAAGCCAAACTATGGAGCAAACTTTAAAAAGGCCAAGAGACTTTTTAGCACGCTATGGAGGAGAAGAATTTATTGCAATTTTACCCAATACAGATGGCAGTGGAGCACAACATATTGCTGAATTATTACGAAAAAATGTTTTTGATCTAAAAATCCCCCATAATAAATCACCGGTCACAAATTATGTCACCATTAGTCTGGGGGTTGCTTCTACAGATGAACCTGAATTCTATGTGTTTGAAGAAATAATGGATAAAGCAGACCAGGTTCTTTACCAGGCAAAGGACAGTGGTAGAAATAGACACTGTTTTGCTCAATTATAAAATTTATAATAGGGAGTGAATTAATATGGATGAAATGAACATTCTGGAGTTAAGAAATAATCTTAACAAATATGGTGTAATTATGAGTTTTACAGGTCCATTCTCCCAGGGAATTATAGAAGAAATTGGAGATGCCTTACGTAATTATCTGGAAACCAAGAATAATTCCCGGGGAGAAATTTTTAAAGTGTTCTCTGTTTTTATCGAACAAACTCAAAATATAAAAAACTATGCTTATAGTCTATCAAATCATGCTGAACAGGAAAAAATATTGTTATCAGGAATCCTTAATATTGGTTTAAAAGACGATAAATACTTTGTCAGCTCAGGTAATCTGGTTAAAAATGATAATGTTGAAGAATTACATAATAAACTAAAAAAGATTGAATCTTATAGTAAAAAAGAACTGGCAAATGTATATAGAGAAAAACTGAGGGAAACTAGAGATAATGATACAGGCGGAGCAGGGCTGGGCCTTATTGAGATGGCTCGAAAGGCCAGTGAAGATATCTGTTATGATTTTGAAAAAATTGATCAAGACTATTATTTTTTTACATTAACAATTCGAATTTAGTTCCTGGGAGGGGGAGTAAAAATGGAAGAATACTATATAGAAGCTACTAAATCTTCACCAGAAGTAACTTTTGATCCCGAAAAAAATACATTAATTATAAAAGGTGAGTCCTATCCTGAAAATTCATTTGCATTTTATAAACCAATCTTTGAACTATTAGAAAAAGCTGTTAGTAATTATAATGAATTTAAATTGATTATAAAAGTTAGTTATCTGAATACCAGTAGTACAAAATCGTTTATGAATTTACTTGATATAGCTGAAGAAGGATACCAAAAAGGGGGAAATATTTCTGTAGACTGGTATTATGAAGAAGATAATGAACATTCCTATGAACTAGCTCTTGATTTTAAAGACTATTTGGAAATGCCATTTAATATTATTGCAGAAAGTTAGAATATTAATATATTATTTGTTTTTTAGCAGGATAGACACATCAGGAGGATAGATATTAATGTCAAAGAATTATAAAAGCTTAAAACCACAATTGTTGAGAATAATTATTGTAATTTATTTAATTACATGTATTGCAGCCTTAACTCTTATTTATTATACCTTAAATAACAAAATTGAAAATCTAGGGACAAAATTTTCTACTCAATATCTATTGAAGGAAAAAAATAGAATCTCCAGTCCTATCAACAGAGAAATCGCTTTAGCTCAAAAAATGGTTGATACTCCCATTTTAAAAAATTGGACGAAAAGTGAAAACAAACCGGAATTAAAGAAAATGGCCTTGGCAGAACTAGAAAGTTACCGTCAACATTTTCAGGACAAATGTTATTTTTTCATCATAGATAAATCCCAAAATTATTATTTTAATAACAAATATAAGTATACACTCGATAAAAATAACAAAAAGGATCAGTGGTATTTTACTACTATGAAAAATATAGATGACTATATCTTAAATGTAAATGTTGATCGGGAGCTTAACACTACCAAACTCTGGATAAATGCTATAATGTATGATAATAAAGGAAATAAAATTGGAATGGCGGGTACGGGTTTAACCCTGGATAAATTCCTTGAAAATTTTCTGCAGAGTAACAGCTCCTATATTACTCCTATTTTATTTGACAAAAACGGATTTATTCAGGCCTATAAAGATGCCGATTATATTCAATTATCTGCTATAAGTACAAAACTTTCCGATCAGGAAGATAAAACTATCTTTGAATTTCTAACTACTAAAGAAAAACAAAAATTTAAGAATATAATGAAAAAACTTAAACAAAATAGTCAAAAAGTCCATACTATTAATTTGAAAATAAATGATAATAAAAGAATAGCAGCCGTAACCTATATACCATCCCTTAACTGGTATACTATGATTCTTCTTGACAGTTCTGAAATATTTAGTATCTGGGATTTCACTCCCACAATTGCTATTTTAATTGCTTCATTATTAATCACCGTACTGGGAATAGTCTACTTTATTAATAAAATTATAATTAATCCTGTTAATCGTTTAACCAACTTTACGGAAGTTATTGCTGATGGTAATTATAATAAAAATATCAATTTAAACTCAAAAAACGAACTTGGCCATCTTGCTAATTCATTTAATGAAATGGCAGGTACAATACATAATCATACTGAACATCTGGAAGAAATGGTTAATAGACGAACTTCTGAATTAACTGAAACAAATGAAAAACTAGAAGCAAAAAACAAAAAAATAATGGATAACATCTCTTATGCTCAATATATTCAACAGTCCATTTTACCATCAAAAAAAATGTTTAATAAATGTTTTGCAGATCATTTTATTATCTGGAAACCGCGGGACACAGTAGGTGGAGATTTCTACTGGTTAAAGAAAATAGATGATCATCTATTAATAGCTGTAATTGATTGTACAGGACATGGTGTTCCCGGTGCTCTTATGACCATGACTGCAAATGCCGTTTTAAATAGAATAGTTGATAAAGACCACACCAAAAATCCTTCTTTATTCTTACAGGAATTAAACAAAGTATTAAAAGAAACTCTACATGAAAATAATAATGATTTACAGAGGGATGATGGTCTTGATATCAGTCTCTGTTCAATTAACGAAATAAACGGGGAATTAACATTTGCCGGTGCCAAAATGTCTCTTTACTATACTGATAATAATAACATTGTCCACCTTAAAGGTGATAGACATAGCATTGGTTATCAACGTTCACAGGAAGACTATGAATTTACCAATCATAAACTAGATATAAATAATAAGACATTTTATATTACCACTGATGGCTTTTTAGATCAACATGGTGGGGAAAACAATAAAAGATTTAATAGAAAAAACTTTATTGCAATGCTAGAAAATAATTTTAGTAATGATTTAAAAGTGCAAAGAAAAATTTACAAAGATAAATTGCATGATTTTATGGGAAATGAAGAACAAAGGGATGATATAACTTTACTGGGGTTTAAATTTACTTAATTTAAAATAAAAAATATACACTGTAATCTTCTATAAACAATAAAACTTATAAAAAATTTAAATATAATGAATTTTAAAAATTGAGTAGGGGGTCTCTCCCCCTACTCACAGATACATTTTTCCCAAATTTATCCGCTCCGTACCTACCACTTTAATTTTAATTATCCTACAAATGTAGAACTGTTCATTTCAGCTTTATTAAGAAACTCCTTACTATCTTATTCTTTTTTCCTACTACTGATAAAAACTCCCAGTAATATTAAAATTAAACCTATAATCATATTTAATCTTATCTCTTCACCAAGTAAGGTCATCCCCCAGAACATAGCCGAAACAGGTACAAGATAAGTTACAAGACTGGCAAATTCAGCACTTCCATTTTGTATTAAAAAATTATAAATTAAAAAGGCCATACCTGAACCAAAAGCACCTAGTCCAATTACTGAAAAAAGTACTTTATAATTGGTAAAATACAAAAAGTTTATATCACCTGTTAAGATTAATAAAAATCCAGAAAATACTGAACTGACAAATAAAGTAT